>NZ_JAMYPB010000040.1:0-61025 GCF_040320135.1 Mesorhizobium sp. M0772
GGTGAAGTCAGCGTCCGCGGCGCCCCCGACCATCCAGCGAATTTCGGCCGGCTCTGCTCCAAGGGCTCGGCCCTGGGCGAAACCATCGACCTCGATGGCAGGCTGCTTTACCCGGAAATCCACGGCCGCCGTGCCGGCTGGGACGAAGCGCTCGATCTCGTCGCTTCGACCTTTTCGCAAACCATCGCCGAGCACGGTCCGGACTCCGTCGCCTTCTATGTCTCCGGCCAGTTGCTGACCGAAGACTACTATGTCGCCAACAAGCTGATGAAGGGCTTCATCGGCTCGGCCAACATCGACACCAATTCGCGGCTATGCATGGCCTCATCGGTTGCCGGCCACCGCCGCGCCTTCGGCTCCGACACCGTGCCCGGCACTTACGAGGATCTCGAGCTCGCCGACCTGATCGTGCTGGTCGGCTCCAATCTCGCCTGGTGCCATCCCGTGCTCTTCCAGCGCATCGCGACGGCCCGGGAAAAACGACCGGAGATGAAGGTCGTGCTGGTCGACCCACGCCGCACCATGACTGCTGATATCGCCGATATGCACCTGGCGATCGCGCCGGATGGCGACGTTGCTCTGTTCACTGGTCTGCTCGCCTGGCTTGGCCAGCACAACGCGCTCGACCGCGCCTACATCACCGCCCACACGACTGGCTTCGGGCAAGCGCTCTTCGCCGCCTCGAAACTCGATCTTGCCGGCGCTGCCGCCGCCACCGGCTTGAGCGAAGAGGAGCTTGCCCGCTTCTACAGCCTGTTTGCCGCCACAGCGAAGACCGTCACCGTCTACAGCCAAGGCGTCAACCAGTCGTCTTCGGGCACCGACAAGGTCAACGCCATCATCAACTGCCATCTCGCCACCGGCCGCATCGGCAAACCTGGGGCAGGACCGTTTTCAGTGACCGGCCAGCCCAACGCCATGGGCGGCCGCGAGGTCGGCGGCATGGCCAATATGCTGGCCGCCCATATGGAGATCGAAAACCCCGAGCACCGCGACCGCGTGCAGCGTTTCTGGAATGCGCCGGCCGTCGCCCCAAAGCCCGGTCTGAAGGCGGTCGAGATGTTTCAGGCGATCGCCGCCGGCCGCATCAAGGCATTGTGGATCATGGCCACCAACCCGGTCGATTCGATGCCGGACGCCGATGCCGTCGAGGCAGCGATCAAGGCTTGCCCGTTCGTCGTGGTGTCGGACGTGCTGGCGAGCACGGACACCGTGCGCCACGCCCATGTGCGGCTGCCTGCCGCCGCATGGGGCGAGAAGGACGGCACCGTGACCAATTCAGAGCGCCGCATCTCGCGCCAGCGCGCCTTCCTGCCGGCACCCGGTGAGGCGCTGCCGGATTGGTGGATCGTTTCGGAAGTGGCGCGGCGGATGGGGTTTGACGAGGCGTTTTCCTATTCGTCGCCAGCGGAAATCTTCGCCGGACACGCCGCGCTGTCCGGGTTCGAGAATGACGGCGCACGGGATTTTGATATTGGCGCTTATGCTGGTGTTGATAAGGAGGCCTATGCAGCGCTTGAGCCTTTCCAATGGCCGGCGCCGAGCCCAGCCACCCCCCTCTGGCCTGCCGGCCATCGCCCCCGCAAGGGGGGAGATCAGCCGTCGCATCGGCCTTCGCCAATTACCAACGATGCAGAAGATATGCCGGCGTCAAAGCTGCCAATCTCCCCCCTCGCGGGGGAGATGTCCGGCAGGACAGAGGGGGGTGTTCAAGCGGGACTTGACCGTTCCAGCACCCGCTTCTTCGCCAACGGCAATTTCTACAATCCCGACCGCAAGGCCCGCTTCATCGCCATTCGTCCCATCGTCGAGACACGCACCAGCCCGGACTATCCGCTGATCCTCAACACCGGCCGTGTTCGCGACCATTGGCACACGATGACCCGCACTGGGAAAAGCCCACGTCTCTCCCAGCACATGGCCGAGCCCTTCGTCGAGATCCACCCGGCGGATGCCACGCATCACGGCATTGGCGACGCCGACATCGTGCGCGTCTCCAGCCCGCGCGGCGATGTGCTGGTGCGCGCGCTGGTGACGGCACGCCAGCGCCAGGGCAGCGTGTTTGCGCCGATGCACTGGACTGACCAGTTTTCGGCAAAAGGCCGGCTCGACACGCTGACCGCGCCTCTGACCGATCCGGTTTCCGGTCAGCCTGCGCTGAAACATGTCGGCGCCCGCATCGAGAAGTTCGCCGCGAGAGCCTTCGGCTTCGCCGTGGTGCGCCGCAAGCCGGTGGCGGTCGCAGCAGATTACTGGGCCGTGGCCACATGCAAGGGCGGCTGGCGGGTGGAGCTTGCCTTTGCTGACGACGACATCGACTGGGCTGGTTTTGCTGGTTCGCTTTTCGATGTTCCCGTAGCCGATACGCTCGCCTATCACGACCGCGATACCGGCCAGCATCGTATTGCTGCCTTCGACGACCAGCACCTCGCCGGGGCTTTGTTTATCGCGTCGGGACCGGTGGCGGTTTCGCGGGGTTGGGCGGCACAGCAACTCCAGGAGGTTCACACCAGCCAGCGCGAACGCTTCAGGATCGTCGCCGGTCGCGCCGGCGCCGATCGGCCCGATGCGGGCGCGACCGTCTGCTCCTGTTTCAGCGTCGGGGTCAACCAGATCGCGGCGGCAGTGGCAGCCGGGTGCACGACAGTCGAAGCCATAGGCGGCGCCCTGAAGGCCGGCACAAATTGCGGCTCCTGCCGGTCCGAGATCCGGGCGGTCATCCAGGCCAATCGGGTTCAGGCTGCGGAGTAGATGCGGCTGGCTGGCGAGGGGATCTGAAGATATCCTCCTGGGCCGCCACGGTCATCGATTGCGGAAGGTGTGGCGGTCCTTTTCGGGTCGCTGTGAGCGCGCCGGCAGGAGGATCACCTGGCTTGGCTGTTAATCCAGCCGGTCGCGCAGGATGCTCCAGGGGAGCAGCATATTCGGTGCATAGCGCACGAGGTGGTGCAGCGGGATCGGCGCTGGCGGTGCGAAGGGGAGCGGCAGATATCGGGCGTCCGTTCCGCTCGCCCAGTCCGCCAGCACTTTGCCCATTACCGTGGTCATGGCGATGCCGCGGCCGTTGCAGGCGAAGCCGGCGATCAGGCCCGGGCCGAGGTCGATGAGGCGCGGCAGGAAATCCGGCACCACCGCCGCCACGCCTGTCCAGCTGTAGGCAAGCGGCGGCAGGTCAGGCAAATCGAGATGCCTGGCGAGCCGTCGCCAGATCGTTTGCGGCATGCGCGTCTCAGCGCCGGCGCCGACGACATGCATGCCGCCGCTGATCAGCCGGTTCTGGCCATCGAAGCGGCACGTGAACAGGTTGCGCCTGGTGTCGCCGACGCCCTGGCCGCCGGGCAGCAGGCGCGCGCGTATGGCCCGCGACAGCGGCGCAGTGGCGATCTGGAAGACTTTCAGCGGGATATAGGTCCGCGCCAGTGTCCGGTTCAGTGCCCCGCCATAGGCGTTGGTGGCGATCACCACCTTGCCCGCACGCACGGCGCCGGATGCGGTCGTCAAGGTCCAGCCATCCGCAGCGCGGTCGATGGAAGCGACGCGCGTCTGCTCGAAGATCCGCGCGCCGGCTTTTTCGGCGGCATCGGCCAGGCCGCGCGCATACTCGACCGGATTGAGGACGCCGCCCGAGTTATCCATCCAACCGCCGGCGTAGCCGCCGATACCGGTGAGCGTCGTGACCGCCTTGGCATCGAGCGTTACGGTCGGCCTGCCCCGCGCCGCCCATTGCTCGGCGCGCGATCGCGTCTTTTCCAGCGCGGCGGACGAATGCGCCGGCTGGATCCAACCATTCTGCACAGCGTCGCATTCGATGCCGTGCCTCTTGATCAGGCCGAAGACGAGATCAGCGCTGCCGGCGGCGAAGTCAACCAGGCGCCCGCCGCGCTCGGGTCCGAGTTCGGTGATGATGTCGTCTGGATCCCGCTTGGCGAAGTTCGGAACGACGAAGCCGGCATTCCGGCCGGTCGCACCCCAAGCGATGAATTCGGCTTCGAGGACCGCGACCGAAAGCCCTTTCTCAGAGGCATGCAATGCCGTCGACAGGCCGGAAAAGCCGCCGCCAACGATCGCGAGATCGACGTCGAGCCCGCCTTGCAGCGTGCCCCGGTCGCGGCGGTTGCGGCTAACGGCATGCCAGAGTGAAACGCCATGCACGTCTTGCCGGATCATGGCATTCATGGTCCGGCCTCGTTCTCGCTGGCCGCCGCCTTTGTCTGTTTGCCGGGCTTCGGCCGGCGCGGCCGATCGCCGAACAATCCGTTCGGCCGGATCAGCAGGATGACGCACAGCATGACGCCGATGGCGACGATCTGCAGTGAGGCCGCGCGTGCCTGCTGCTCGGGCGCAAACAGCACGCTGGTCAGCGTGCCCGACCCCGCCCATATCGCCCAGACCAGGATGCTGCCGGCAACGGCGCCGGCATTGCTGCCCGAGCCGCCGACGATCAGCATCACCCAGACCTGGAAGGTCAGGATCGGCAGATAGTTATCGGGCGCGATGAAGCCGGTGAAATGCGCCTGCAAAGCGCCGGCCAGCGCCATGATAGCGCCGCCGACGGCGAAGGCCTGGACGCGGTAGAAGCGCGCGCTCTTGCCCAGCGAAATCGCCGCTCGCTCGTCCTCGCGCAGCGCCTTGAGCACGCGGCCCCAGGGGCTGCGCGACAGGTGCTCCAGAGCGAGATAGGCGATCAGCGTCACAGCCGAAACGACGGCGAGGTTCGACAGGTTGAACAGCAGCGGCGTTTCGGCAAGGCCGCCGAACGGGCGCGGGATGAAACCGATGCCGAACGGGCCGCCGGTGAGTTTCTGCGCGTTGAGCGCGACCAGCTGCACGACGACGGCGACGCCGAAGGTGGTGATCGCCAGGTAGTCGGATCGCAGACGCAGCGTGGCCATGCCGGTAAGTGCTGCGGCGATACCGCCGACGACCATGGCGCCCGCCCAGCCAACCAGGATCGGCAGACCGAAGCCGCCGAAGCGCGCGGCATCGTCCGGGGTCGTCAGCAGCGCCGATGTATAGGCGCCGATGGCGACGAATCCGGCAAGGCCGACATTGAAAAGGCCAGTCAGCCCCCACTGCAGATTGAGCCCCAGTGTGACCAGCGAAAAGATCAGTGCGGTGGTCAGGAAGAAGGCGCCGTAGCCGAGCAGGTCCATCAGCGTTCCCTCACACCAAACAGGCCGATCGGCCGAACGAACAGCACCGCCATCAGGATGATGAAGGAGATTGCGGCGCGCCATTCGGCGCCGATCAGCTGCACCGCACCGGCTTCGGCAAGACCGATGATCAAGCCGCCGAGCACAGCGCCCGGAATGCTGCCGATGCCGCCGAGGATGGCTGCTGCAAACATCGGCAGCAGCATGTCGAAGCCCATGAACGGGCGGATCTGCACCAGAATGCCGATCATCACGCCGGCCACGCAGGCCAGCGCCCCGCCGATGATCCAGGTGACACGCACAACGGAGGCAACGTCGATACCGACGATGCGGGCCAGCGCTGCATTCTGGCTCAGCGCCTGCATGGAGCGGCCGGTCTGCGTGCGTGTCATCAACAGATGCACGCCGAGCACCAGCACGGCGGTCAGCAGCAGAAGCGCGATCTGATCGGGCGTGATGCGGATGCCGAAGCCGACCGGCATGGCGATCTGGATCGCGCGGCTGAAATAGGTCGGCCGTGAGCTGAAGGTGAATTCGAGCAGGCTGCGCAGCGCCATCGAGGCGCCGAAGCTCGCCATCACCACGATGATCGCTTGCCCCTGCGAGCGCAGCCGCGAAAACAGCACCTTGTCGAGCAACAGCGCCAGCAGGGCGGTGAGAGTCATGCCGACAAGCAGCGCAACCAGCAGCGGCCAGCCGAAAGACAGCGGTCCAATGGGCGCCACCTTGCCGAAGATCGCGCCGATGGCGCTGACGACGGCGAGCGTCGCATAGGTGCCCCAGGCCATGAAGTCGCCATGGGCGAAGTTCGAGAAGCGCAGGATCGAGTAGGTCAGCGTCACGCCGATGGCGCCAAGGCCGATCATCGAGCCGGTCAGCAGCCCATCGACGACAAATTGCAGGCTCATGCCGCGCCTCCCTTGCCGACGGGGGACGGGCGTTGGCCGAGATAGAGTTCGGCGACGACAGGATCGTTCCACAGTTCGGAAGCAACGCCCTCGTGCCGGTCCTTGCCTTCGACCAGCACATAGGCGCGGTCGCCGATGGCAAGCGCTGCCTTGGCGTTCTGTTCGACCAGCAGGATGGTGACGCCGGACCTGCGGATGCCGGCCAGCATCTCGAACACCGTCGATACGAATTTCGGCGACAGGCCGGCCGACGGTTCGTCGAGCAGCAGCACCTTGGGATGGACGATCAGCGCACGTGCGACGGCGAGCATCTGCCGCTGTCCGCCCGACAGATTGCCGGCGGCGGTGCGGCGCTGGCGGACGAGGTCGGGGAAGGCCGTGTACATTTCCTCGATGCGGGCAGGGATTTCGCGTCGCTCGAGGATGCCGCAGGCGACTTTCAGATTGTCCTCGACCGACATCAGCGGGAAGATGTTCTCCGTCTGCGGTACGAAGGCCAGGCCGAGCCGGACCATGGTGTGGGCGGGCGCGGCGGTTATGTCCTTGCCGTCCAGGAACACCGCGCCGCCGGTGATCGGGACAAGGCCGGCGATCGCCTTGATGAAGCTCGACTTGCCGGCGCCGTTGGGGCCGAGCACGACGACGATCTCGCCCTTGCCGACGGTGATCGAGGCGCCGCGCACGATCGGCACGCCAAGCTCATAGCCGGCTTCGAGGTTGCGCACGTCGAGGACGGTCTCGTTCATGTGGCGCCCCCGAGATAAGCCTCGATGACGCGCGGGTCGCGGGCGACTTCCTCTGCCGTGCCTTCGCTGAGCAACTGGCCGCTCGCCATGACGAGGACACGGTGGCAGAGCCGCGTCACCATGTCGATATTGTGCTCGATCAGCAGAAAGGTGATGCCGTGCGCGTTGATGTCGCGGATGCGGTCGATGATGATCTCGAGCAGCGTCGCGTTGACGCCGGCGGCCGGTTCGTCGAGCAGGATGATCGCCGGATCGGCCATCATGACGCGGGCGAGTTCGAGCAGCTTGCGTTGACCGCCGGAAAGCACGCGCGCCGGTTCGTGCGCCAGCCGAGCGAGCGAGACGAGCTCGAGCAGCTCGAGTGCCTTTGCCCTGGCTGCTCTTTCCTGTGCCGCCACTCGCCACGGCGTGACGAAGTTGGCGAGCAATTTTTCGCCGGCTTGGCCCTGCGCCGCCAGCATGATGTTTTCGATCAGCGTCAGATTGGGCAGGGGGCGCGGGATCTGGAAGGTGCGGCCAAGACCACGGCCGATACGCAGATGAGCGGCTTCGCCGGAGACGCGCGTGCCATTGAGCAGGATATCGCCGCTGGTTGGCAATATGCTGCCCGCCAACAGATCGAACATCGTCGTCTTGCCGGCGCCATTCGGCCCGATCAGGCCGAGGATTTCGCCCGCTTTGACATCAAACGAGACATCGTTGACGGCGACAAGGCCGCCAAAACGCCTGACGACGTTTCGTGCCGTCAGAACTGGCGCACGGGTCTCCTGCCGTTGGCGCTCCGCTGCATCGCTCATCAAACCCTCTGGCCGAAGACGATCGTTGTCGCCTCCTGATTTTTGATTTGTGATCACACTTGCTTTGATCACGCTATTCGGCTTTAATTTCATTCGCAAGCCGAAAACGGGGCAAATGCCGGTAATGCAGAAGGCTGCCATCGAAAAGAACAACGAGACGATCGCAGCCCAGCTTACGCCGGTCGGCCGCGAGACGGTGCAGGATCGCGTCTATTCCGAGTTGCGCCGTGCTCTGATCGGTGGCCTTTTCGAGCCGAACCAGGTGCTGACCATCCGTGGTCTTGCCGATGCGCTGGTCACCTCGACCATGCCGGTACGCGAAGCGCTCGGCCGGCTGATCACGGAAAAGGCACTGGAGGCGCTGCCCAACCGTTCCGTGCGCGTGCCGCCGATCACGCTGGAGCGCATCGACGACCTCCTGCGTGCCCGCTCACTCATCGAAGGCGAAGCGATCGCGCTTGCCGCCAGGCGCATGAGCCCGCGCCAGATCGCGTCGATCGAAGCCATGCTGGGCGAATGGGACGAGATGCGGGCCCTGAAGCACAAGAAGGATATCGATCGCGAAGCGACGCTCAACCAGAGCTTCCATTTTGAGATCTACCGCTGCTGCGGCTCGGCTGTGCTGATCCCGATGATCGAAAGCCTCTGGCTTCAATCGGGACCCTGCATCCGCGTCGCCATCTATGCCTTCTCCGAGGCCGGCGAGGTCGATACCGCGCACTATCACCGCGGCATTGTCGCGGCACTTGCCAAACAGGATGCGCAAGCGGCGCGCGAGGCGCTGGTAGCCGACATCAGCCGCCCCTTCGCCTTCCTGCGCGACAAACTTCAATCGGCGAAGGACTGACATGCCCAAGCCCGCCATCGGCATCACAGAACCACGCTCGAAGCTTTCCGTGACGGCGCTGCTATTGCCCGAAAAGGCGCCGGAGAATGCCGCCTTCCTGCTGGCGTATCTGGCGCAGCCACGCATCATCCCAGGCATCCATGCGATGTGGACAGGACCGGAAATCTCGTGCCCGGTTCCGTCAGCCGATCTCCACGGCCAGGCCTATGCCCAGTCTTTGCCACCGGAGAATGCAACGCTGACGCCGCAGCCCGGCGATATCGTGCTGTCCTATGTGCCGCCACGCGTGTGGGGCGGCAATCCCAATGCCATCTTCGATATCGGCCTGTACTACGGGCAGGGGGCGCGGCTGCTGTTCCCGATCGGCTGGCTGGCCGGCAGCGTGGTCGCGCAAGTGCTTGCCGGAGAGCGCGATCAGTTTGCCGCCGCCTGCGGCGTTATCCGCCGCAACGGCGCCTGTGACATCACCTTCAGCCTGGTGGAGGCCTGAATGGCCGACGACAGTTTCGAGCTCTTCGATCTGCGCGTCGAAGCGGTCATTCCCGAAGGCAAGCCGGTCTATTGCGGCGCCAGGGCCGGCGACTATTTCGAACTGAAGGGCGAAATGCTCTCGCTGCCGGCAGGGCAGGGTTTTTCGATCTATTCGATCTCGGCCGTGTTGCCGCTCCTGGCGGCAAAGCAGCGCCCGACGCATGCAAATGACTGGATGACCTCGGATGCCGAGATCGCCTGTCCCGATCCCAATTGCGCCAGCCGGCTCCGCATCGTCAGGCTTGCCAAGCGGCGGTTCAGCCATGCCGAAACCACAGCGGTGCCGCTGCCGAAGGAGACCGACAAAAGATGAGCGCCAGGACGATCGAACTCAGCCCCGGCTATACGATCTCGCGCGTCATCCGCGGCGGCTGGCAGCTCGCCGGTGGCCATGGCGCCGTCGACCGCAGCCAGGCGGTGACCGACCTGATCGCCACTTTCGATGCCGGCATCTGGACCTATGATTGCGCCGACATCTACACCGGCGTCGAGGAACTGATCGGCGCCGCGCGCCTGCGGCTGGCGCGCGATCGCGGTCTCGACGTCGCGGCCAGGATGAAGGTGCACACCAAGCTGGTGCCGGACCTCGAACGACTGGCAAGCATCAGCCGCGACTACATCAGGGGCATCGTCGATCAGTCGCTTCGCAGGCTGAAGACGGAGCGGATCGATCTCGTGCAGTTTCACTGGTGGGATTATGACCAGCCTCGTTACGTCGAGGCGATGGGTTGGCTCGACGAGCTTCGGCTGGAAGGCAAGGTGCGCAATCTCGGCACCACCAATTTCGATACGCCGAGGTTAGCCGAAATCCTCTCCGCGGGCATCCCGCTGGTCAGCCAGCAACTGCAATATTCAGTGCTCGACCAGCGGCCGGCAAACAGCCTTGCGGGCCTTGCCGCTAAGAACGGTGTCCGCTTCCTCTGCTACGGCTCGGTGGCGGGCGGCTTCCTCAGCGACAAATGGCTTGGCGTGGCCGAGCCCTCCACGCCGCTCGAAAACCGCTCGCTGGTCAAATACAAGCTGATCATCGACGACTTCGGCGGCTGGGAGCTGTTCCAGTCCCTGCTCAAGGCGCTGAAAGCGGTCGGCGATCGCCACGGCGTCGACATCGCCACCATCGCCTCGGCATGGGTGCTCGAGCAGCCGCAGGTCGCGGCCGTCATTGTGGGTGCGCGCAACCAGGCACATGCGCTGGCCAATACGAAAATCATGGACGTCGCGCTCGACGCCGACGATCGCGCGCGGATTGCTGCCGCCATCGCACAAGGCACCGGCCTCGCGGGCGATGTCTACGCGCTGGAGCGCGACCGTCATGGCCGCCACGGCTCGATCATGCATTACAACCTCAATGCGGGGAAGAAATGAGCGGAGAGCCTTCCCTTTTTTCGCGTGCCAGCGCTGAAATCATCGACCTGCATCGCTTCTTCGTCGACTGGTTTGTCGCCGCGCGAGCCGACGCTGTGGAGTTCGGCCGCTTCGAGGCTGTCATGGGCGAAGGCCTCACCATGGTGGCGCCGAATGGCCAGATCCTCGATCGCGACGCGGTCGTAGATCATGTCCGGACAAGCCGCGCCACTTGCGACGACGGTTTTGCCATATCGATCGAGGACATCAGGCCGGGTTGGCAGGACGCGGACACGATCGTCATCTTCTACATCGAGGCGCAACTGCGCGCCGGCAAACACAGTCGCCGGCAGTCCAGTGCGGTCTTCACCACCAGTTCATCGGCACCAAACGGCGTCGAATGGCGGCATCTGCATGAGACCTGGCTGCAGGCGCCGGAAGGCTGAACAGGCAAAAGTTCAAACAAGAAAAGGGGAACGGCAATGAAGAAGACGATACTTCAAATCACCACAGCACTGGCTCTCGTGACGATGGCCGGCGCCGCACACGCAGCGGACTGCAAGATCACCGTCGGCCTGGTCATGGAGCTCACCGGTCCGGCCGGCGAATACGGCCAGGCCGGCGCGAAGTCCGTCGAAATGGCCTTCCGCGACATCAATGAAGCCGGTGGCGTACGCGGCTGCGATCTCGCAACCGACACGCGCGACAGCCAGAGCCAGGGCAATATCGCGGTCGATGCCGCGACCCAGCTGGTACAGGTCAAGAAGGTGCCGGTGATCATCGGCGGCATCATCTCCTCGGTGTCGATCCCGATTTTGACCTCGGTCACCGGGCCGGCCAAGATCGTGCAGGTGTCGCCGGCTTCGTCCTCGCCGACGCTGACCGCCCTTGGCCGCGACGGCAAGACCAACGGCATCTTCTTCCGCACCATCACGTCGGATGCGCTGCAAGGCGTGGCCGCCGCCAAATACGCCATCGACAAGGGCTTCAAGAAACTGTCGATCATCCATGTCAACAACGACTTCGGCGTCAACATGGTGGCCGAATTCTCGCGTGCCTACAAAGCGCTCGGCGGCACCATCGTCTCCGACACGCCCTATAATGAAAAGCAGTCGAGCTATGCTTCGGAAGTGACGGCGGCGATGGGAGGCGAGCCGGACGGGCTCTACCTCGTCAGCACGCCGGTCGACGGCGCAACGGTCGCCCGCACCTGGATATCGCAGGGCGGCGTGCAGAAATTCCTGCTCAATGACGGCATGAACAGCCCGGACTTCATCGAATCCGTCGGCGCCGACTATCTCAAGGATGCCTATGGCACCTCTTCCGGCACCAGCCCGACGGCCTCCACCGACTACTTCCTGAAAAACTACAAGGAGTTTTCGGGTATCGAGCCGTCGAACCCGGCAGCCGACCGTTCCTATGATGCCGGCGCCATTGTCGGCCTCGCCATTGCCATTGCCGGCTCCGAGGATCCAGCCAAGATCAAGGATGCCATGTACAAGGCGGTGGATCCTGCCGGCACACCGATCTATGCCGGCAAGGACGAGTTCGCCAAGGCGCTCGGCCTGATCAAGGACGGCAAGCCGATCCGCTATGAAGGCGTCATCGGTCCGGTCAGCTTCGACAAATATGGCGACATCACCGGTCCGTTCCGGCTGTGGAAGATCGTCGACGGCAAGGTGACGACCGACGGTGAAATGACAACCGACGACGTCAACGCGCTGCAGGCGAAATTGCAGTAGCGCCGGTACATTGTCCGGCGCGATCTCCGTTCGATCTCTGGGAGATCGACGCCGGACAAGCAGTCCAACATCGGCGCTAGTTACGCGGTCAAGCGCGAAATCAGCCGGGTCAATATAACGACAGGCGGCTGGCCGGGCATGAAGACCTGCGGATTGGAGAGGGCGCCGACGATATGACCCACATAGTCTGATTTGTCGTAGCCGATTGACGATATCGGGTAGGCGTCGAAATTGGTCAGGGACACATTGTCGAAGCCATAGAGGCGGAAGCGGCTGGGCCGGTTGTCGGGGAAATCCGCCCGGCAGACATCCAGAACACCCATGGCCATCGCGTCGGACGTACAAAAGACCGCATCGGGACAGCCGCGTCCCGTCAGGCCGGCGGCTGCCGCATAGCCCGACTCGTAGGAATAGTCTCCCTGGACCGTCTGCAGCAGTTCAATTCCATGATGCCGGAACGCTTCGAGGTAGTGGCCGATGCGCAGCTGTTCGACCCGCGAGGACGAACGGCCGGTCAGCAGGCTGGCCGTGCGCGCGCGCTTGGCCGCCGCATCCGCCACGGCCTCGGCGATGCCGACGCCTTCATCGGGAATGACGGTGGGTGACAGATCGTCATGCAGTCCGTTCAGCATGATGACCAGGTCCGAGCGAAACATGCGCCGCACCGTCGCTGCATCGGCAAAGTCGGAGAACACCACGGCGGCATCGACATGATAGGCAACGCCGTTGCGCAGAAAATCCTCGACCCCTTCCGCCGAGCCGATGCGGATGAGGATGACCTGCTTGCCGATCGACTGGATTGCGTCGAGCAGCCGGTCGAACAGGTCGAGATCTGAAAGGTCGTGAATGTGGTTGACCACGACGGCAACCAGATTGACGGTCTTGGTGGTCAGGCTTTGCGCCAGGAGATTGGGTTTGTAGCCGAGCTGCGCGGCGGCCTGCACGACACGTTCGCGTTTGTCCGCCGAGACCGGTCGCGGTCCGCTCGACAGCGCACGGCTGGCCGCGGCACGCGACACGCCTGCCAGCCGCGCGACATCGGCGATCGTTGCGACGGCGCCTCGAGTGTGCGCCGATCGGTTACCGGTAGTGGGTGTCACCACAGCGGGTTGAGCGCCGGCGGGTTGGAGTCCGGCCCCCACCACTTCTTGTAGGTCGTCTCATAGGTACCCGACTGGATGAAGTCGGACACGAACATGTCGAGCCAGCGGACGAATTCGGGATCGCCCTTGGCGACCGCGATGCCGATCGGATCGTTGGAATAGAGGCCAGGCAGCGTCACCAGGCTCGGTGTCTTGGTTGCGAGGTAATCGAGCAGCGAGGAATCCTCGATCGCCGCATCGACGCGCTTCTGTTGCAGCTGCAGAACCCCGTCGGGCGCGAACTGGTCGACATAAACGAGCTCTGCGTCCGGCACGGCTGCCTTGAGGAAGGTTTCGCCCGTGGTGCCGCGGCCGACGACAACCTTCTTGCCGGCGAGCCCCTTGAGGTCGGTTATCCCGGCATCCTTCTGGACGATGACGCGCAGCCCGGCCCGGTTGTAGGGGATGGTGAAGTTGACGGTCTTGGCCCGCTCGAGCGTTGCCGAGGTGTTTGCGACCGCGACATCGATCTGTCCCGACACCAGCATGGAAATACGGGCATCGCCCGAGACGTCGACGAACTCGACCGGCACCCCGAGCTTTTGCGCCAGCAGCGTCGCGACATCGACATCGTAGCCGACAGGGTTGTTTTGTGCATCGCGAAAGCCGATCGGCTCGCCGCCGAGCGATACGCCGATGCGAATGGTGCCGCGTGAGCGGATGTCGTCAATCATGCCGGCAAGGGCCGGAAATGCCGAACCGGCCACGATGGCCAGCGCGGCGAAGGCACGCAGTACGGTTTTCATGGTTCCTCTCCTTATTTTCAAGTGACGCGTCTTGCCGCCCGCAATTCGGGTGCGGACATGGAATCCTTCCAGAGCCAGTAGCGGACCTCGCCCTCGCATCTGAAATTCACCACCTCGTGGTTCTGCTCGGCGTCGACGGCGTGGATGACCACTCCGGCCAGGAAGCCGGTGTCGAGTTCAGCCAGTTCCTCGGCCGCCAGCGCGACCGCATCCGACAAGGATCGGCCAAGCTTCATGGCCAGCACGACGGTCCGCGCGGTCGTGCAGCGCATCGTCATCTCGCCGGTATGGGTGCACGCCGCCGCACCATAGCGGCTGTCGGCGTAAAAACCTGCGCCGGGAATGGGAGAATCGCCGAGCCGGCCCGGATATTTCCAGGCCCAGCCCGAGGTCGAAGTCGCGGCATGGATGCCGCGCCGCGCATCCGCCGACAGGAAGACGGTGGTGTCGCGGACGCGCTCGGGATCGGTGATAGTACGGCTGAGCGGCGCCAGATCGATATCGGGGAATTTCGCCAGCTGTTGCGGTGTGAGTTCCTGTTGCAGCCGCTCCCACCAGACGCGCTTGCTGTCCTCGAACAAGACTTCGTCTTCGGCAAAACCGATTTCGCTGGCAAAGCGCCGCGCCCCTTCGCCGGTCAGCATCACATGCGGCAGGCGCTTCATTACCTGCTGCGCCAGGGCAGCGACCGCCAAGGTCCTTGGCACGGCGCCGACTGAACCGACCTCTCTTGTATTGCCGTCCATGACGCCGGCGTCGAACTCCATCTCGCCCAGCATGTTCGGCCAGCCGCCATAACCGACGCTGCGAACCTTGACCTCTTTCTCCACCATGCCGATGCCGGCAACCATCGCGTCCAGGCTGACGGCGCCATCGCGCAGCATTTGCACCGAGGTTTCGAATCCCGGCCATGCTTCGTTGTTGGCTAACAGCAGCATTCCTAGTCCTTGCGCATCCTGGAGAGAAACTGCGCAACCCGCGGCTGCGCCCGGCCGCCGTCCGCGGCGAAGAAACGATCCGTCGGCAGATCGACCACCAGCCTGCCCTTGTCGAGGAAGACGATGCGGTTGGAAATCTCGCGCGCGAATTCGATCTCGTGGGTGACGAACAGCATGGTCGTGCCTTGCGCGGCGAGCTTTGCCAGGATGGCCAGCACCTCGGAAGTCATTTCCGGGTCGAGCGCACTGGTCACTTCATCAAGCAGCAGATAGCGCGGCTGCATGGCGAGCGCCCGGCAGATGCCGACACGCTGGCGCTGCCCGCCCGACAACTGCGCCGGGTAGGCGTTGGCCCGATCGGCGAGGCCGACGGACTCGAGCAGCTTGCGCGCCAGCGCCTCGGCCTCAGGGCGCGGCATCTTCAGCACCTCGATCGGGGCGAGCGTAATGTTCTGAAGCGCGCTCATATGCGGATAGAGGTTGAACAGCTGGAAGACGGTGCCTGAGCGCTTGCGCGCCTCGGCCAGCTCCTTCGGCTTGCTGACATCGAAATCGTCGACCGTGATGCGGCCCGACTTCAGCTTTTCGAGGCCGTTGATGCAACGGATCAGTGTCGACTTGCCGGACCCCGACGACCCGAGGATCGAGACCACTTCGCCGGGCGCGATCGTCAGGTCGACGCCGTCCAGCACAGTGACCTCGCCGAACGCTTTGTGCACGTTTTCGATCTTGAGCATGTTAAAGCCCCCGCCAGGCGCTGTGCGCCCGCAGGCGGTTTTCAAGACGCTCGCCAAGCAGGGCGACCAGCTTTGCCGCGCCATAGTAGAGCAGCCCGACGACGGTCCAGACCACGAACGGCTTCAAGGTTCGCATGTTGAGGATGTGGCCGATCTTGGTCAGGTCGACGACGCCGATGACAGAAATCAGCGACGTCACCTGAAGCTGGTTGACCAGCAGCGCGACGAGCGGGCCGACCGCGAAGGCGGCAGCCTGGGGCGAAACGATATGGCGCAGGACCTGCCACCGGGTCAGGCCGAAGACACGCGCGGCCTCGACCTGCTCGCGTTCGATCGACTCGATCGCCGAGACCGCGATGACATAGACGAATGCCGCGGTGTTCGCCGACAGAGTGATGGTCGCTGCGGTGACCGGCGTCACCCTTATATGCAACAGCGCCGGCAGGCCGAAGAACACCAGGAACAGCTGCACCAACA
Organism: Mesorhizobium sp. M0772; assembly: GCF_040320135.1. Classification (NCBI taxonomy): domain Bacteria; kingdom Pseudomonadati; phylum Pseudomonadota; class Alphaproteobacteria; order Hyphomicrobiales; family Phyllobacteriaceae; genus Mesorhizobium; species Mesorhizobium sp. M0772. The sequence continues at coordinate 16,109 of NZ_JAMYPB010000040.1, forward strand.
CCGGCGAGTTCTTCAACAGCTCCGACAGGAAGGTGACGACCTGGGCCAGAACCGGCACACGGTAGAACCGCACCAACGCCCAGCTCAGGCCAATCAGCAGTCCGATCAGAGAGGTGACGAGAAACAGCGCGATGTTGGTGCCGAGACCTTGCGCCAGCAGGATCAGGTCGTAGGAGGTGAAGTCGCTGAACCGCATCAGTCGACCGCCTCCATCATGTCCCGATTGAGATGGCGGTGGAGCAGGGTGACGCCCAGCGAGACCAGATAGGTCAGGGCCGCGTAGGCGCAAAGCAGCACCACATAGACCTCGAAGGGCCGATAGGTCTGCGAGACGACGATCTGGGCTGAGCCGGTGAGCTCGTTGAGCGTGATGGTCGAAAGGATCGAGGATGTCAGGATCATGTTGATGAGCACGGATCCGAGCGGTCGCACGGAGGTGCGCAGCGCAATCGGCAGCACGATGCGGGTGAAGATCTTGCGCCTGGACAGGCCGCTCACTTCAGCGGCGTCGATGATGCCCTGGTCTATGGCGAGGATGCCGGCGCGAATGATGTCGGAGGCATAGGCGCCGCCGGCAATGGAAAGCGCCACGACGCCGGTGGTGAAGGCATCGATGTAAATGCCGAGCTCGGGCAGGCCGTAATAGAAGAAGAACAGCTGGACGATGAACGGCACATTGCGGAAGAGATCGACATAGACGAAGGCGATCCGTCGAAGCAGTGCCGAGGCGGAGGTGCGTGCGATCGCCACCAACGCGCCCATGACGACGCTTCCCACCAGCGACAGCGCGCAAGCCGCCGCCGTAAGTTCGGCGCCGCGCGCCAGAAAACCCAGATGCGGGAGCAGAATGGACAGATCGAAATGCACCGGCGGTCCCCAGTGAAACCGGTTTCACTCTTTTGGCTTTCGCCTCGTCTGTCAAGATGCAGGGTCTGGTTGCCGGCCTGTGGCTTGCATTCGTTGCGGTGATTCCGGTTCGCCCTCATGCGCGCTATGTCTCAAGCGCCGACAATTCGCCGCCGGCTTTCAACTCGACGACGCCGCCTATGCCAGCCGCGCGTCGCTGCGATGGCGGCTGGGGCGGCGCCCTCGGTTTTGCCGATCCCGGCGCCGGTGTCGGATTCGGCTACGTCACCAACCGCATGCTGGGTTTCGACGACGTCGATCCACGCCGCAAGGTATTGATTGATGCCGTTTACGACGCGCTCTGACGTAGGAGCGTTGGGAGCCGTTATGCGCGGATGTTCCACATGGCGTCCGGCACAACCACCAGCTTGCCGACGAAATCCTTGGCGATGAAGTCGGCCTGCGCCTTGTGGAAATCGGACAGTTTGTAGACACCGCCGACCAGCGGCCGGATTTTCTTCGCTTCGATGTATCCAACGATGCGGCGGAAGTCGGCGCGCGTCCCCTGGCTTGAGCCATGCAGTTGCAGCTGCTTGAGATACATGGTCCGGAGATCGAGCTGCACAACCGGACCGGCAATCGCGCCGGCGGTGGTGTAGCGGCCTTCGGGCCTCAGGATGCGCAAGAGCTCGTTGAAGATCGCGCCGCCGACGAGATCGGCGACCACATCGATCGGCTGGCCGCCAGTGGCTTCATTCACGGCGGCGGGAAGATCGGCAACCCCACGGGTAATAACCGCTTCGGCGCCGATGTCGCGCACCGCCTGCTCCTTGCCCTTGCCGACGACGGCGTAGGGAATGGCGCCGCGCGCCCGCGCCAGCTGCACGATGCCGGAACCGACGCCGCCTGAGGCGCCCGTGACCAGCACGCGCTCGCCGGCTTTCAGCCCGGCGCGTTCCAGCATCTGCTCGCCGGTGAGGTAGGCGCAGCAGAAGGTGGCGAGTTCGACATCGCTCATCTTAGTATCGACGACATGCGCATTCTCGCCCGGCACCGTCTGGTATTCGGCGTACCCGCCATCGCGGCCGTGGCCCATATAGTCGATGTCGGCGAGGGAATCGTCGTCGCGGTTGTAGATCGAAAAATCGACCATCACCCGCTCGCCGATGCGATCGGGCGAGACGCCTTTGCCGACAGCAGCGATGGTGCCGACTGTGTCGGTGCCCTGGATACGCGGGAAGGTAAGCGTGTTGCCTTGCCGCCGCCATGTCGACACGGCGGCAGCGTCCTCCTCGGTTCCGTATGCGCCCTGGCGCACCCAGACATCGGTGTTGTTCATACCGCAGGCGCTGACCTTGACCAGCACTTCGCCGGCGGCAGGCACAGGCACTTTCACATCGGTGCGATAGACGATCTTTTCCGGTCCGCCATGCCCGGTGAGCAGCACGGCGGCCATGGTGGCGGGGAGGGTCTTGGTCATGGCATTCATGGTCGATCTCAGAGATTGGAAAACACGCTGTTGACGGCATCGGCGGTTTTCGAAACGACGATGTCGGCTTCCTCACGCGTCAGGCAGAGCGGCGGCGCGAAGCCAAGGATGTCGCCCTGCGGCATGGCGCGGCCGATGACACCGCTGGCGGCAAGTGCTGTCGCCAGTTGCGGCCCGATCTTGAGCGAGGCGTCGAAGAACACCCGGTCGTCCTTGTCGGCGACAAATTCGACCGCCGCCAGCATGCCATCGCCGCGCACGTCGCCGACGTGTCTGTGGCCGCCGACAGCCTTGGCGAGTTCGGCGCGGAAATAGGCGCCGGTCTCGTGGGCAGTTGGCACCAGGTCCATCTCGTCGATCAGTTCGAGATTGGCGACGCCGGCGGCGACGCAGATCGGGTGCGCCGCATAGGTCCAGCCATGGCCGAGCGAGCCAAGCTTGTCGGAGCCCTGCACCAGCACCTGCCACATCTTGTCGGCAACGATGACGCCCGACAGCGGTGCATAGGCCGAGGTCAGGCCCTTGGCGATGGTGATCAGGTCCGGCTTGATGCCGTAATGGTCGGAGCCGAACATGGTGCCCAGACGGCCAAAGCCCGTCACCACCTCGTCGGCGACCAGCAGCACGTCATATTTCTTCAGCACCGCCTGGATTTTCTCCCAGTAGCCGGCCGGCGGCGGCACGATGCCGCCAGTGCCGAGAATCGGCTCGCCGATGAAAGCGGCGACGGTTTCGGGACCTTCAGCCAGGATCATCTCCTCAAGCTTGTCGGCGCAATGCTGCGAGAACTGCTCCTCGCTCATCGAGCGGTCGGCGCGGCGGAAGTAATAGGGCGCCTCGGTGTGCAGGACCGGTGCGCGCGGCAGGTCGAAGGCATTGTGGAACAGGTCGAGCCCGGTCAGTGATCCCGTCATCACGCCCGAGCCGTGATAGCCGCGCCAGCGCGAGATGATCTTCTTCTTCTCCGGCCGGCCCAGCACATTGTTGTAGTACCAGATCAGCTTGATGTTGGTTTCGTTAGCGTCGGAACCGGAGAGGCCGAAATAGACCCTCGACATGCCCTTCGGCGCGCGGTCGATGATCATCTTGGCCAGCGTGATCGACGCCTCGGTGCCGTGGCCGACATAGGCGTGGTAGTAGGCGAGGTTCTTCGCCTGGGTGGCGATGGCGTCAGCGATCTTCTGGCGGCCATAGCCGACATTGACGCAATAGAGCCCGGCAAAGGCATCGATACTCTTCTTGCCATTGTTGTCCCAGACGGTGACGCCTTCACCGCCGGCCATGATGCGGGTCGGGCTCTCGCCCCGCGCATGCGTGCCCATATGGGTCGAAGGATGGAAGAAATGGTCGCGATCCCAGGCGTTGAGTTCGTTGGACTGGTCGAGCATTTTTTGACTCCTTGAGAGATGGCCGGACGGACTATGTGACGTCCAGACAGAGGTACTTCAGATCGGTGAAAGCTTCGAGCCCGTGGCGTGAGCCTTCGCGGCCGATGCCGGATTGCTTGACGCCGCCGAAGGGGATCGGCGCTCCGGTGATCTTGACGCGGTTGATGGCGACCATGCCGTAGTCGAGCGCGCGGCCCATACGTTGCTGGCGGGCGCCATTCTCGGTAACGACATAGGCGACGAGGCCATATTCTGTGGCGTTGGCACGGGCGATCACCTCGTCCTCACTGTCGAACGGCGTGACTGCGGCGACCGGCCCAAAGGTCTCCTCGCGCATGATCAGCGCTTCGTCGCTGACATCGGCCAGCAACGTCGGCTGGTAGAACAGCGGCCCGGCCTGATGCCGCTTGCCGCCGGTGAGGCAGCGCGCGCCATGGGCGACGGCATCGGCGACCTGTTCCTCGACCTTGGTCACGGCGCGCTCATGCATCAGCGGTCCGATATCGATCTTTTCGACAAGCCCATTGCCGGTCCGCAGCGCCTCGATGCGCTGGGCAAAGGCGGCGCAGAAGCGATCGTAGATCGGGCGCTGGACATAGATGCGGTTGGCGGCAAGGCAGTCCTGGCCTGACGTTGCAAACTTGGCATCGATGGCAATGCTCACTGCGTTGTCGACATCGGCGTCGGCAAAGACGATCAGCGGCGCATGGCCGCCAAGCTCCATCACCAGCCGCTTCATCGTCGGAGCACACTGTGCCGCGATCAACCGGCCGATCTCCGTCGAGCCGGTAAAGCTCATGGCGCGGACGCGTGGGTCTTCGCACATGCGGCCGACGATGGTTGCAGCCTTTCCGGTGATGACGTTGAAGACACCGGCGGGGATGCCGGCGCGCTCGCCAAGTTCCGCCAGCGCCAGCGCCGACAGCGGCGTCTCGGATGAAGGATGCGCGACGATGGTGCAGCCGGCGGCAAGGGCGGCCGCCGCCTTGCGGGTCAGCATGGCCGCCGGAAAATTCCAGGGCGTGACGACGCCGACGACGCCGAGCGGCTCGCGTCGCACCATCATTTCCGCTTTGGGCAGATGGCTGGTGACGCTCTCGGCGTTGAGGCGCTTTGCCTCTTCGGCATACCACTCGACGAAGGAGGCGGCGTAGTCAATTTCGCCGAGCGATTCCTGCAGCGGCTTGCCCTGTTCCAAAGTCATCAGCAGAGCGAGGTCGTCTTTCGCAGCGATAATCAGCTCGAACCATTTTCGCAGAATTCTCGACCGCTCCTGCGGCAGCAGTGACCGCCAAGCCGGGAAGGCACGCGCGGCGGCACCGATTGCCCTTGTCGTTTGCTGCGCATCGAGCGCGGCGACAAACGCGACCGTCGCGCCTGTGGCCGGATCGGTGACTTCAAAGCTTTCGGCCGCTTCGCTCGCGGTCCAATGCCCATCGACATAGGCAAGCTCGCGCAGCAGCCGGCGGTCGGCGAGGAGATCAAGCGCTTCGTGGCGATGCGAGCGGGCGAAATGCGCGGACATGGTCGAGGCCTCCCGGTTCGGACTGATGCGGGAAGACTATCGGCCAGAAGCAGACAGAGAGGCTGTTTGCATGGCTTGAAGGAGAGAGAGTCTCTCTATTGTGTCGTTCCGGCAGATATTCTCTCCGGCTTCACGACGATGCGGGCAGCAGGTCGGCGATGGGGAGAACGATCTCTTCCTTCACCGTCTTGGTGACGATGTAGGTGAAGTAGCGGTCGATGCCGATCTCGCGCTCCAGCAAGCCGTCGACCAGCCGCTGATAGGCGTCGATGTCGCGCGTCATCACCTTCACCACATAGTCGACGCCGCCGCCCACCGACCAGCAGGCGACGATTTCGGCGATATCGCGGACGACGCGTTCGAAGCGATCGAAATCGGCCTGGCGATGGCTGGCCAGCGTCACCTCCATCAGCACGGTGGCGACCGGCGCCACGACGCGCATGGCGATCCTGGCGTGGTAGCCCGAGACGATGCCGGCCTTCTCCAGCTTGCGGAGCCGCATCCAGCACGGCGTCGGCGACAGCCCGACCTGTTCGGCCAGCGCCAGCTTGGTGATGCGCCCGTCGCGCTGGATGGCGTCGAGTATCCTGAGGTCGACTGCGTCGAGTTTTGATGTCATCGGCGTCCGCTTTTTGTCGGCATCACCATGACGGCGCATTATTTCGATTGTCAATTGCACTGATTTCGATCTCTATTAAGTCATGACATTATGGCAACCCGACCCTGCGCTCATCCGCCGGCCAGCCTATCAAACGCTGGCCGACCAGTTCGCCCGCGCCATTCATGACGGGCGGCTGGCCAACGGCGCGCGGCTGCCAACGCATCGAAGGCTGGCAGACGATTTAAAACTGTCGGTGCAGACGGTCAGCCGCGCCTACGAAGAACTGATCCGGCGCGGCCTGATTTCGGGCGAGATCGGCCGTGGCAGCTTTGTCCAGACGCAGCGCCGCGACCCGGAGCCGCCCTATCTGCCGGAGCGCCTCGGCGAGGTCATCGACCTATCGATCCTGAAGCCGGTCTGCGAGCCGATGCATCTGGAGCGGCTGAAGCAGGCGCTGGGCTGGCTGGCCGAAAACCTGCCATCGAGTTCGGCGCTGTCGTTTCGGCCCAACATGGTGTTTCCGCGCCACCGCGCGGTGGCGGTCGAATGGCTGAAACTGTGTGGGCTCGACACCTCCGCACAGAATATCAGCCTGACCAATGGCGCGACCGCCGGGATGACCGTGGCGCTGATGAGCGTTGCGCCGCCGGGATCGACTGTCGCCACCGAGGCTATCGGCCACCACACGCTGGTGCCGCTGGCGCGCTATCTCGGCTTCAACCTGGAAGGCCTGCCGATCGACGGCAATGGCCTGATCCCGGAGGCGTTGGACGAGGTCTGCCGGCTCACCGACATTCGCGCGGTATTCGTGCAACCGTCGGTGATCAACCCGACGGCGACGCTGATGGACGCTCGGCGGCGCGAAGAGATCGCCGCGGTCGCGCGCAAGCACGACATCGCCATCATCGAGAACGATGTGCTGGGTCCGCTGGTCGAGGACCGGCCGCCGCCGGTCGCCGCCTTTGCGCCGGAGCGCACGCTCTACGTCACTTCCTTCACCAAGATCACCGTACCTGGCCTGCGCATCGGCTATCTCGCGGCGCCCGACCGCTATGTCGCCGCCGTTGCCAACCGGCATCTGGTGTCGAACTGGATGGCGACGCCGCTGGTGGCCGAGATCGCCACCAAATGGGTGACCGACGGCACCGCGATGGAACTCGTCCGCTGGCAGCGCACGGCCTTACGCCGCCGCCAGGATATCGCCGCCGAGGTGCTGGCCGGGGTCGACTACCGCGCCCTGCGCGACGGGCTGCATGTCTGGCTGCAACTGCCCGCGGACCGTGCCGAGGAAAGCTTCGTCGCCCAGGCCCGCCTGCAAGGCGTGGCGATCGCGCCCGGCACCTCCTTCCGCATCTCGGATGCGCCCTGGCATCCGGCGGTGCGCATCTCGCTCGGCTCGACCACCGAGGGGGAACTGCGCGCCGGCCTCGGCGTTGTCACCAAGTTGCTGCTTGGCGATCCGGAGCATCTGCTGCTCGCAATCTAAGCGGGAATTGCTCTGGAATCATGCAGTGCCGGAAATATTGTCATGATTTTATTTTCCCAATTGACATGATTTGGCGCGTTCCGCATCGTTAAGGGCACAGGCTTCTCCAGCAGGGGAAATTCATTTGTCCTCACCCATCATCAAGGTCGACGCCATTTCGAAGAGCTTCGGCTCGTTCAAGGTACTGGACGGCCTGTCGATGCAGGTCATGCCCGGCGAGAAGCTGGCGCTGATCGGCCCGTCCGGCTCGGGCAAGACGACGATCCTGCGCATCCTGATGACGCTGGAGAAGATCGACGGCGGCCATATCCAGATCGATGGCGAGCAGCTCTACCACATGGAGCGCAACGGCCAGCTGCTGCCCGCCGACGAGCGGCACCTGACCAAGATGCGGCAGAAGATCGGCATGGTCTTCCAGCTGTTCAATCTGTTTCCGCACAAATGCGTCATGGATAACGTCACGCTGGCGCCGATGCTGACCAAGGGCACGCCTCGCGCCGCCGCTGAAAAGCGGGCCATGGAACTGCTCGACATGGTCGGCATGGCCGACAAGGCGAAGTCGATGCCGGCGCAGCTGTCCGGCGGCCAGAAGCAGCGCGTGGCGATTGCCCGTGCGCTGGCATTGTCGCCGAAGATCATGCTGTTCGACGAGGTGACGTCGGCCCTCGATCCGGAGCTGGTCGAGGAGGTGATGAATGTCATGCGCAAGCTCGCCGCAGAGACCGACATGACCATGCTGCTGGTCACCCACGAGATGGGCTTTGCCCACGACTTCGCCGACCGCGTGCTGTTCTTCGACCGCGGCAAGATCGTCGAAGAGGGCAAACCAGACGAGATTTTCCGCCATCCAAAGCAGGAGCGCACGCAAGGCTTCCTGAAGAAGATCATCGCGGCCGGACATCGTGTCTGACCGCTTTGCGGGGCGAAAGACCGCCCCAGACAAAACCAAGAAGACAACAAGGAGTTGGGAACAATGAAGAAACTTGGCATTCTGGCCGGCGTCGCCGGTCTCGCACTGACGGCGGTGCTCGCCGCGTCGAGCACCGGTTCGGCCGATGACAGCAAGCTCGAGCAATTGAAGGCGCAGGGCTTTGCCCGCGTCGCGATCGCCAACGAGCCGCCCTATACGGCGGTCGCCGCCGACGGCAAGGTTTCGGGTGCGGCGCCCGACGTGGCGCGCGAGGTCTTCAAGCGTCTCGGTGTTGCCGACATCGTCGCTTCGATCTCCGAATATGGCGCGATGATCCCCGGCCTGCAGGCCGGCCGCTTCGACGTCGTCACCGCCGGCCTGTTCATGAAGCCGGAGCGTTGCGCGGCGGTCGTCTATTCCGAGCCGGTGCTGTGCGACGCCGAGGCGATGCTGGTGAAGAAGGGCAATCCGAAGGGCTTCAAGAGCTACGAGGACGTCGCCAAGGACACGTCAGCCACCATCGGCGCGCCCGGTGGCGGCACCGAGGAGAAGCTGGCGCTCAACGCCGGCGTGCCGCGCGAGCGCGTCATCGTCGTGCCGGACGGCCAGAGCGGCCTGAAGATGCTGCAGGACGGCCGCATCGACGCCTATTCGCTGCCCGTCCTGTCGATCAACGACCTCGTCAAGAAAGCCAACGATCCGAACCTCGAAGTCATCGCCCCGGTGGTCGGCGCCCCGGTCTATTGCGACGGCGCCGCCTTCAAGAAAGGCGATGAGGCCCTGCGCGATGCCTTCGATGTCGAGCTCGCCAAGCTGAAGAAATCCGGCGAGTTCGCCAAGATCATCGAGCCCTACGGCTTCTCGGCCGCAGCCGCGATGTCGACCACGCGGGACAAGCTCTGCGCGGCGAAATAGGGCCGTTTTGCCTTCTCCCCGTTCACGGGGAGAAGGTGGCCCGAAGGGCCGGATGATGGGCGGCGCCAGGTTCTGAGAATTTAGCGCTGCCCCTCATCTGCCTGCCGGCACCTTCTCCCAGTGTACGGGGAGAAGGAGCTAGAACCCAACCGTTGGAACCCGAATGACCCAGTGGTCCGGCTACCTTGGCCTGATATTGCAGGGAGCGCTTGTCACCATCGAGCTGACGCTGATGGGGTCGGTGCTCGCCCTGATCATGGCCTTCCTCGCCGGCATGGGCCGCGTGTCGCGCTTCTTTGCTCTGCGCTGGCTGGCAACCGTCTATATAGAATTCTTCCGCGGCACCTCGATCTTCGTGCAGCTGTTCTTTGCCTATTTCGTGTTGCCGTTGATCGGCCTCGAACTGACCCCGCTGCAGGCGGGTGTGCTGGCGCTGGGCCTCAATGTCGGCGCCTATGCGGCCGAGGTGGTACGCGGCGCCATCCAGTCGGTCGGCCGCGAACAATATGAGGCCTGCATCGCGCTCAACCTCGGCCGCTGGCAAGGCATGCGCCATGTCATCCTGCCGCAGGCGCTGCTGATCATGCTGCCGACCTTCGGCAACAACGCCATCGAGCTGCTCAAGGCGACCTCCGTGGTGTCGCTGATCTCGCTCGCCGATCTCACCTTTCAGGCGCAGGTCGTGCGCTCGCAGACCGGCAACACGCTGGCGCCGTTCACCACCATCCTGATCATCTATTTCGCCCTGGCGCTGATCATCTCCTGGGGCGTGCGTTCATTGGAACGCCGCATGGCGCGCGGCCTCGACGGGGTGCGCGTCTGATGGATTGGGACTGGAACTTCGTCTGGGAGATCCTGCCGACGCTGATTCAGGGCGTGAAGATCACCATCCTGGCAACGCTGCTCGGCTCCGTGCTGGCCGCTGTCGTGGGTCTGGGCATCGCGCTGGCGCGACGCTCGCCCAACAAGGTCCTGTCGCGCACCGTTGGTTGGGCGGCCGAATTCATCCGCGGCACGCCACTTCTGGTGCAACTTTATTTCATCTTCTATGTCCTGCCGGATTTCGGCATCCTGTTGCCGCCGCTGGTCGCCGGCGTCATCGGGCTCGGCCTGCACTACGGCACCTACACGGCGGAAGTCTATCGCGCCGGCATCGACAACGTGCCGCGCGGCCAGTGGGAGGCGGCCAAGGCCTGCAATCTGAGCGCCACGCAGACCTGGACCAACATCATCATTCCGCAAGCGATCCCACCGATGATCCCGGCGCTGGCCAATTATTTCATCGCCATGTTCAAGGAGACACCGCTGCTATCGGCAATCACCGTGCTGGAGCTGATGAACCAGGCAAAGAGCGTCGCCAACACCTACTACCGCTACATCGAACCGATCACGCTGGTCGGCGCTTTCTTTCTCGTCATCAGCCTCTTCTCGGTCGTGCTGCTGCGCTGGCTGGAACATCGCTACGGCAAGATCGAAAGGTAATTCTGAGATGAAACCGCTGCCCGAAATCAGGCTGATGCCGACAAGGCCGGCGCTCGATGCGCGCCCGCTGGAAAAGCGCGTCGGCCTGATCATCCTTGCCACCGACCACACCAGCGAACCGGATTTCCGCCGCATGGTGGCGAGCGAGCGGGTCGGCGTCTATGTCGCGCGCATTCCCTACAAGAATCCGACGACGCCGGAAAACCTTCGCAAGATGCAGCCGAAGCTGGCGGCGGGCGCCGCGCTGATCCTGCCAGACGAGCCGCTCGACGCGATCTGCTACTCCTGCACCTCGGCCTCGGTGGTGATTGGCGACGCTGAAATCGAGGCCGCGATCCAGTCTGCCAAGCCGGGTGTTCCCGTCGTCACGCCGCCGATGGCCGGCGTGCGCGGGCTGCAGGCGCTGGGCGCGAAAAAGATCAGCATCCTCACCCCTTACACCGTCGAAACCTCCAGGCCGATGGCGACGTATTTCGGCGAGCGCGGCTTTGAGATCGTCAGCTTCACCTGCCTCGGCTTCGAGGACGATCGCGAGATGGCGCGCATTGCGCCGGCAGCGATCGTCGACCTAGCTCGTGAGGCGACGCATGCGCAGGCCGATGCACTGTTCGTGTCCTGCACCGCATTGCGCGGAGCGCTCGCGGTTCCCGGCATGGAACAGGCGATCGACCGCCCGGTCGTCACCAGCAATCAGGCCAGCGCCTGGAATTGTTTGCGGTTGTGTGGCGACGGGACGTCGCATCCCGAATTTGGCCGTCTGATGACGCTGCCTTTGCCGCGCGATTGACGATCATGACGACAGTCACCCTTAACGATATTCGTGCCGCCCGGGAGCGAATTGCCGGCAAAATCGAACGCACGCCGACAGGGTTATCTCACAGCCTTTCCGAACGACTGGGCATCCCCGTCCACCTCAAGCTTGAACACCGCCAGACCACCGGCAGCTTCAAGCTGCGCGGCGCCTCGAATGCCATTGCTTCGCTGAGCGCCGAGGAGAAGGCGCGCGGCGTGGTCGCGGCGTCGACCGGCAATCATGGCCGTGCGCTGGCCCATGCCGCGAAGCTCGAAGGCATGCGTGCGGTGATCTGCATGTCGCGACTGGTGCCGGGCAACAAGCTCGACGAAATCCGTCGGCTTGGCGCGGATGTCCGCATCATCGGCAACAGTCAGGACGAGGCGCAGCAGGAGGTCGAACGGCTGGTGGCGCAGGAGGGACTGGTGATGCTGCCGCCCTTCGACCACCCGGCCATCATCGCCGGGCAAGGCACGCTCGGACTGGAGATGATCGAGCAGGTCCCGGATGCCGCTCTCGTCCTGGTGCAACTCTCCGGTGGTGGACTCGCCTCGGGCATCGCCGCCGCCGTCAAGGCCGTCAGCCCCGGGACAAAAATCATCGGCGTTTCGATGGCGCGTGGTGCTGCGATGAAGGCGAGCCTGGATGCCGGTCGCCCGGTCGAGGTGGAAGAACTGCCGACGCTGGCGGATTCGCTCGGCGGCGGCATCGGTCTCGGCAACCGGCTGACCTTCGCCATGTGCCGCGATCTGCTCGACGACGTCATCCTGCTCAGCGAGGACGAGATCGCCGCCGGCATCCGCCATGCCTATGAACAGGAGCGCGAGATCGTCGAAGGCGCCGGAGCGGTAGGCATCGCTGCGCTACTCGTCGGCAAGGTCAGGGCGACCGGGCCGGTGGTCGTTCTTCTCTCGGGCCGCAATATCGACATGAACACGCATCGCAAGATCGTCTGCGGTGACGCAATCGCGGAGCGCGCGGCATGAAAACTCTCCCACGCCGAATTCCCGCCCACCCCCCTCTGTCCTGCCGGACATCTCCCCCGCAAGGGGGGAGATCGGCAGCTTCGATGCGGTCGCTGTTCTTGCTGCGCTGGAGATTGGCGAAGGCAGGAGTGCAGTCCAATCTCCCCCCTTGCGGGGGAGATGGCCGGCAGGCCAGAGGGGGGTGTGACGGAACACTATCCTTCGTGGTGCGCGCTAGTACGGAGCGCGACACATGAGTCCGATGACCATCCTCACCGAGAAGGAACTGCGCACAATCGTGCCGCTCGATCTCGACGCGGTCGCCTGCGTCGAAAACGCTTTCCGCGCGCTCGCCACATTGCCGGTGGCGATGCCGCCGATCCTGCGGTTGGACATTCACGAGCAGCGCGGCGAGGTGGATGTGAAGTCCGCCTATGTGCCAGGAATAGAAGGTTTCGCCGTCAAAATTAGCTCGGGCTTCTTCGACAATCCGAAGCTCGGTCTGCCCAGCGGGGGCGGCATGATGGTGTTGCTCTCGGCAAGAACCGGTGTGGTCGAGGCGCTGCTGCTCGACAATGGCTATCTCACAGATGTCCGCACCGCTGCTGCCGGCGCCGTCGCGGCGAAGCATCTGTCGCGGCCGGATTCGTCCGTCGCCGCAATCTTCGGCGCCGGCGTGCAAGCCGGGCTGCAACTCGAAGCGCTCATGTTGGTGCGGCCGATCGCCGAGGCACGTATCTGGGCGCGCGATGCGGTCAAGGCGGAGACGGCCGCAGGCGCGCTGCGCGAAAAGCTCGGCATTCTCGTGCGCGCCGAGCCGGATGCAGCCAAAGCAACCATCGGCGCCGACATCATCGTCACCACCACGCCGTCGACCGAGCCGCTGATCAAGGCCGGCTTTGTCGTTGCCGGGCAGCACATCACCGCTATGGGCTCGGATGCCGAACACAAGAACGAGATCGCGCCGGCGATCCTGCGCATGGCCGATCTCTATGTCGCCGACAGCGCCAAGCAGACACGGCGTCTGGGAGAACTGCATCACGCCATCGCATCGGGCGTGATGGGAGCCGATGCCGCGGTCACCGAACTCGGCCAGATCATCGCCGGCGAACGGCACGGAAGGCGCTCACCCAGCGACATCACCATCGCCGACCTCACCGGCACCGGCGTGCAGGATACGGCGATCGCCACGCTCGCTCGCAACCGGGCGCGGGCGGCCAATGCCGGAACCATTTTTGAAAGCTGATGCTGGCCAAAGCGTGATCCGGAAGTGGAACCCGGTTTTTCCCAGAGATCACGTTCAAACAAGAACGACGAGCCTGTTTCCAACAAAGTTGAAACAGGCTCCAGGCCCAACAAACGAGGACCAAGAACAATGCAGCCGAACCTAAAATTCTCGCGTGGCGAATTTGCGGATCGCCTCGCCAAGACGAGAAAAGCCATGGAAGTGAGAGGCGTCGATCTGCTTGTTGTCAGCGACCCATCCAACATGGCCTGGCTGACCGGCTATGATGGCTGGTCGTTCTATGTGCATCAGGCGGTGATCGTGCCACCATCGGGCGAGCCGGTCTGGTACGGTCGCGGCCAGGATGCCAATGGCGCCAAGCGCACCGCCTATCTCGCGCATGACAACATCGTCGGCTATGCCGACCACTACGTGCAGTCGACCGAGCGCCACCCGATGGATTTTTTGGCCAGAGTGCTCAGTGATCGCGGCTGGGGCAAGCTGACCATCGGCGTCGAGATGGACAATTACTGGTTCTCGGCTGCCGCCTTCGCCGCGTTGCAGAAGCACCTGCCCAACGCCCGCTTCGTCGACGCGACAGCGCTGGTCAACTGGCAGCGCGCCGTGAAGAGTTCAACCGAGATCGACTATATGCGCAAGGCGGCTCGGATCGTCGAAGCCATGCACCAGCGCATCGTCGACAAGATCGAAGTAGGCATGCGCAAATGCGATCTGGTCGCCGAGATCTACGATGCCGGCACGCGCGGTGTCGATGGCATCGGCGGCGACTATCCGGCGATCGTGCCGCTGCTGCCGTCGGGCGCCGACGCCTCGGCGCCGCATCTCACCTGGGACGACCAGCCGATGAAGTCGGGCGAGGGCACCTTCTTCGAGATCGCCGGCTGCTACAACCGCTACCATTGCCCGCTGTCGCGCACCGTCTTTCTCGGCAAGCCGACACAGGAATTCCTCGATGCCGAGAAGGCGACACTGGAAGGCATGGAGGCGGGGCTGGCGGCGGCAAAGCCCGGCAATGCCTGTGAGGACATCGCCAACGCCTTTTTCGCCGTGTTGAAGAAATATGGCATCGTCAAGGACAACCGCACCGGCTATTCCATCGGTCTCTCCTATCCGCCGGATTGGGGCGAACGCACCATGAGCCTGCGCCCCGGCGACCGCACCGAACTCAAGCCTGGCATGACCTTCCATTTCATGACCGGTCTCTGGCTGGAGACCATGGGACTGGAAATCACCGAATCCATCCTGATCACCGAAACCAGTGTAGAGTGCCTCGCCAATGTACCGCGCAAACTGGTGGTGAAGAATTGAGCCCGATGCCTAGCCTTCGCCCATCCCCGATCGCCCCGACCGTCGATTTCGACAAGGACGGCGTGCAACATGGTTTCCTGCGCCTGCCCTACAGCCGCAACGACTCGGCGTGGGGCTCGGTGATGATCCCGATCTGCGTCATCCGCAACGGCAAGGGGCCGACTGCCCTGCTCACCGGCGGCAATCATGGCGACGAGTATGAGGGGCCGCTGGCGCTCTACGATCTCGCCCGCACGCTCGATCCCAAACAGGTCAGCGGCACGGTGATCATCGTGCCGGCGATGAACTATCCGGCCTTTCGCGCCGGCACCCGGACATCGCCGATCGACAAGGGCAATATGAACCGCAGCTTTCCCGGCCGTCCCGACGGCACGGTGACGGAAAAGATCGCCGACTATTTCCAGCGCGAATTGCTGCCCCGCGCCGACCTCGTCTTCGACTTCCACTCCGGTGGCAAGACACTGGATTTCGTGCCCTTCTGTGCCGCCCACACGGTGCCCGACAAGGTGCTGGAGCAGAAAGCCTTCGATGCGGTCGCGGCGTTCTCTGCCCCGTTCTCGATGCGCATGATCGAGATCGACTCCGTCGGCATGTACGACACGGCGGCGGAGGAAATGGGCAAGGTCTTCGTCAGCACCGAGCTTGGCGGCGGCGGCACCTCGCGCGCACAGACTGTGCGGATCGCGCGGCGCGGCATCAGCAATGTGCTGCGCCATGCCGGCATTGTTGATGGTGCGGTCGAGAAGGGCAGAACTCAGTGGCTCGACATGCCGTCAGGCGATTGTTTCTCCTTCGCCGAGGAGGACGGCATGATCGAAACCATGGTCGATCTCGGCGAGCCTGTGAAAGAAGGCTCGGTGCTGGCGCGCATCCATTCCACCGGCCGCACCGGCATCGCTCCGCAGGAAATCCGGGCAAAAATGTCCGGCATTCTGGCGGCGCGGCATTTCCCCGGCCTGGTCAAAGCCGGTGACTGCGCCGCCGTCCTGGCCGTTGTGGTTTCATCGTGATTCGCAGAGTACGCCGCGCGAATATCAGTCGGTCTGGATCCAGACCGACTTGGTCTCCAGATACTCGTGCAGATGCTCGATGCCGCCCTCGCGGCCATAACCCGACATCTTCGTGCCGCCGAACGGCACCGCCGGGTCGATGGCATGGTACATGTTGACCCAGACCGAGCCGGCCTTGACGCGGCGCGCAAGCTTGTGCGCGGTGCCCAGATGTGTTGTGAAGATGCCGGCGGCCAGGCCATAGGGCGTCGCATTGGCACGCGCCACCGCTTCGTCGAGCGAGTCGAAGGGCATCGCCGAAATGACCGGGCCGAAAATCTCCTCGCGCGCGATGGTCATCTGGTCCGACACGGCGCCGAAGACCGTCGGCGCAATGAAGTTGCCGCCATCGTAGAGCTCGCCGGTCAGCCGCGAGCCGCCGGCGACCAGTTCGGCGCCTTCGTCGCTGCCGGCCCTGATATAGCCCTCCACCTTGGCTGCCTGCTTGGCATTGATGAGCGGTCCGATTTCCGTCTCTGCCTCGATGCCATGGCCGATCCGCAGTCTGCCGGCGAAATCGGCGAGCCGGCGGACGAACTCGTCATGGATTTCGCGCGCCACGAACAGCCGCGAGCCTGCAATGCAGATCTGGCCCGAATGCACGAACACCGCCATCGCCGCGATCGGAACAGCCTTGTCGATGTCGGCGTCGCGGCAGACGATGATCGGCGACTTGCCGCCGAGTTCCAGCGAAACGCGCTTGAGGTTGGCCACGGCTGCCCGCGCAATGGCCTGGCCGGTCAGCGTCGATCCGGTGAAAACGATCTTGTTGACGTCTGGATGTTCGGCGAGCCGCGCACCGGCTTCCGCCCCGGTGCCCGTGACGACGTTGACGACGCCGTCGGGCACGCCGGCTTCCTGCATTAGTTGCGCGATCAGCAGCGGCGTCAGCGACGCATCCTCGGACGGTTTCAGCACGATGGTGCAGCCTGTCGCCAGCGCCGGCGCGATCTTCCAGGTCGAGGCGGCGGTCGGCGCGTTCCAGGGAATGATCGCACCAACGACGCCCACCGGCTCGCGCCGGGTGAAGGTGACGATCTCGCCGGGAATCGAATTGTCGATCGTCTCGCCATGCAGCGCGGTGGCCATGCCGGCATAGAAGCGCAGCATGCCGATGACGCGGCGCCGGTTGGCGAGCGTGCGCGTGATCGGCAGTCCCATATCGAGCGTGTCGGAAACGCTGAGCTCTTCCCAATGCGTCTCGAACAGATCGGCGATCCTGAGCAGCACGCACTGCCGCTCGTAGGGCGAGAATTTGGACCATGGGCCTTCGAAGGCCGCGCGCGCGGCGGCCACCGCCACGTCGATATCGGCAGCCCCGCCGCGCGGCACTGTCGCCAGCACCTCGCCTGTTGCCGGATTGAGTGCCTGCATGCCCTGGCCGGACCGCGCCGCGACCCACTTGCCGCCAATGAACATCGGTCGGAATTCGCCATGGTACAATGCCGTGGCCTTCGCCTTCGGGTCGAAGTTCAGCGTCATCTTTTCCTCCTCGCAATTCCGTGGCGACTATTACTCCCGCCGCCGGCCTCAAACAAGGAAAGCTAAAGGGCGCTCAGACAATCAGATTGCGCGGACTTCCCGATCACGCCAGCCGCTAGAGCGTGATCCAGAAAAGTGGGAAACGGTTTTCGGAAAAGATCATGCTTCGACAAACGGCATCTAGAAAAATCATCCGGCATCTAGAAAAATCATCGCGAGTTGTCGGAGCGCGTCGCTGAAAGCTCAACGAGGCAAGCCGATCATTGCCCACGGCGACCGCGATGCCGGCATTGCAGACGAGAGCGCAATCAGGCAGTCGCCAGCCGCCACCCAGCGCTCACCCGTGGCCGGATCGATCGTGGCCGTTCCAGCCGGCTTCACCGTGACAGAGGTTTCGCGCGCCGCTTCGCTGCAATCGCTGTTGGATGACTGCATGCGAAAGCAAGATCGGTCAGCGGCCTCGCGACTTGCAAACATTGGCAGATTGAGCCGCAACCGACGGTGCCCGGCATCGATCGAGCACGCCGGTCCCTCACTCTCAATCCGGAAGGCCCGCCTTTCGGAAGCCATCGACGAAATGGTCGAGCGTGGCAGTGTCGCGGAACGGCTCCGTCTCGACCCAGTGGCGGGTGGTGAAATGTGGGTTCGCGACAAGGAACAGGTCGACCTCGGCGCGCGCCTCGTCGATCCGGCCGAGTTGCGCAAGGCTTGCCGCAAGGAAACGGCGCGAGCTTGTCCGATACGTCTCGTCCCGGCGCGTCGTCTCGACGGCGGCTTCATAGTCGCGCGCCGCATATTGCGCCTGGCCGAGCGTCAGATAGTACCAGCTTGCCGGAAACGGGTTCAGCCGGAACGCCTTGCTGATATAGTCGAGGCCGTCCTCGACGCGCCCGGCCAGGACCGCGATGTCGGACAATGTCGCCCAGGCATCGGCCTCGTTCGGGTCGAGTTCGAACGCCTTGGCAAATCCCACATCCGCCTCGTCGAATCTGCGCTCATAGGCAAGCAGGTTGGCAAGCACCCAGTGGCAGCCGGCATCGTTGGGATCGATCGCCACAGCCTTGCGCGCCAGTTCCAGGGCAAGGCCGCGGGCAGGCTCAATGGGCTCTCCCCAATGCACCCATCCCATCCAGTGGTTCATGGCAAGCCAGCGATAGGCTTCGGCATAGTCCGGATCGAGCGCAAGCGCGCGCGTCAGCAACAGATGCGCTTCGCGCGCCGTCTCCGGCGAGACGTCGATCAGGTTGCGGGCTCGCACGCACAGATCGTAGGCCTCGAGATTTCGGGGCCGGTTGCGCGGCAGCGGCGCGCGCAGCCGGCCAAGCAGCGCCTCGACGATCTTGGCCGTCACCTCGTCCTGAACGGCAAAAATATCTTCCAGGCCGCGATCGAAGCGGTCTGCCCACAAATGCTCGCCGCTCAGCGCGTCGACCAGCTGGGCGTTGATGCGCACGCGCCCGGCGGCGCGTCTGGCGCTGCCCTCCAAGAGATAGCGCACGCCAAGTTCTCTGGCGACCTCGCGCACATCCACCGCCTTGCCCTTGTAGGCAAAGGTCGAGTTGCGCGCGATGACGAACAGGCCGCCGATCCGGGACAGGTCGGTGATCAGGTCTTCGGTCAACCCGTCGGCGTAGGCTTCCTGCTCGGGGTCGTTGCTGAAATTGGCAAAGGGCAGCACGGCTATCGACGGTTTGGCGGGCAGCGGCAAAGCCTGTCGCTTCGCATCGCCGAGCTGTTCGATGGTGCCGGTGAAGCGATAGCCGACACGCGGAACCGTCGATATCCATTCTCCGCCGTTCGTGGCCGGACCCAGCAGCTTGCGCAATTGCGCGATCTGGACGGTGAGGTTGCCTTCCTCGACGGCCGTGCCTGGCCATGCTGCGTCCATCAACTCGGCCTTGGCCAGGATCTCGCCGGGCCGGGCGACCAGCGCCGCCAGCAGTTGCAGTCCGCGGTGGCCCGCGGCAACGGGAACATCGTCCCGAAGGAGCGTTCCCGCACCCGGATCAAGCACGAACGGACCAAAGGCAAAGCGCGATCCCTGCATAACGCGCATCTATAGAGCAATTCCAGGAAAGGTGTGAAGGCGGTTTTCCCACGGGAAAGCGCGGAGCGCTTCACGGACGTATGGCGTCAAAACAAAGAGTTGAGCGCCTCGTCGTTTCCATGAAACGGCGAGGTGCTCTAGCCAGTTTGGAACTTTTGAGAACTATTTGGCTGCGCTTAATTACGGCGCCGTCCGCATGCGGCAGAATTCAACCTCTTTCAAGCCGAGGGCTGTCGCTCCTCAAACCGAATGGAGGTTGCCATGAACGATACCCTTGCTTCTGCTCGTGCAGCCTTGCCGGAAAAGGCGGTGTCATCGGGCAGGCGTCCGACGGGCCCGCGGGGCATGATCGCGGCCTGGCGCGAGCGGATACGCTTTCGCTGGGACCTCAAGCAGATGGCGGAGGCCAATCCGCACCTGATCGACGATATCGGTCTGACCAGACGCCAGGTCGAGGCCGAAATCGTCAAACGCTTCTGGCAAGTGTGAGCTGATGTCGCGGATAAGACCCGCCCGCCTGTTTGGGCGTACCGCGGCGTTTTGCCGGCATTTGCACTTGCCGGAACGTGCCGATCCTGCTTCGAAGCCGGCATGAGCGCCGAAGACGCGACGTCACCGCCAGAGAACCGCATCGCATGGGTCGCGATGGCCGGCATCATCGCGACCGTTACGGTGTTCGCCGTAGCACAGGGGCTGACCTATCCGCTGCTCAGCTTCATCCTGGAACGGCAAGGGACGACACCGGGCCTTATCGGCCTCTCGGCCGCGATGACGCCTCTGGGTTTCATTGTATCATCGCTCTTCACGCCGGCGCTGGTCCGGCGGGTGGGCGCGGCGCGCTTTGCGGTTGTGTGTTCGATCCTGGCAGCAACCGTCCTGATCGCGATTGCCTGGACGCAGGATGTATGGGCCTGGATGCCGTTGCGCTTCCTGCTCGGCTTCTTTGCCAATCCGCTTTACGTGATCAGTGAAACCTGGCTGGTCTCGATCACACCCGCCGCACGCCGAGGCCGCATCATGGGCCTATACTCCTCCATCGTTTCCGCCGGCTTTGGCCTCGGCCCGCTGTCGCTAGGCTTGGTCGGCACGCAAGGATGGCCACCCTTCATCATCGGCAGCGCGGCCTTCCTTGTCTGCGGCCTGATCGTGCTTGCCGTCGCGCCACGCCTGCCCGACATGCCGCGTGAGGGCGAAGCGGTGTCGGTCGGCGGCTTCTTCGCGCTGGCGCCGCTGCTCTTGTTCGCAGTCTTCACGGCTGCCGCCTTCGAGCAAGTCCTGCTTTCGCTGTTCGCGGTCTATGGTGCCGCGCTCGGCAGCACTGAGCAGCGCATCGCTTCGCTCATCACCTGTTTCATCGCCGGCAATGCCGTGCTGCAGGTCGTGCTTGGGCGCGCCGCCGAACGGTTTGGCTCGAAGCCGATGATGCTGTTCTGTGTCCTGGCTTGCCTGGCCGGTTGCCTGCTGTTGCCATTGCTCTTCGCTACATGGCTTATCTGGCCGCTCTTCTTCGTTTGGGGCGGTGTCTCGTTCGGGATCTACACGCTGTCACTGATCCAGCTCGGCGAGCGTTTCACCGGTCAAGCCTTGATCGCCGGCAATGCCGCCTTTGCGTTCGTATGGGGCGTAGGCGGCATCGTCGGCTCCCCGGTGGCCGGGCTGGCGATGCAACTGACCGGACATCAGGGACTGCCATCGTCGCTTGGCATCCTGTGCTGCGTGCTGGTGGTGTTTCTGCTGGCGGAACTACGGCGGGTTGACCGCGTTCAGGCGTAAGGCGTGCCTGCCATTGCTGCCTTCGGCCCGATGCTGCCCTTGTCGATAAGAGCGAGAAAGGCCGAACCCGCCTCGTCGCCGTCCTGGGTTTCTCGAAGCGTCCGATCCGCCTCGATGAACGCCACGGCCGCCAGGCGGGTGTCCGGGTCTGCAGCATTACGCCCGGCGCCTTCGGATAGTGCCACCATTAGGACATCCCAGCTCGT
The DNA here is from genome assembly GCF_040320135.1 of Mesorhizobium sp. M0772. Lineage (NCBI taxonomy): Bacteria > Pseudomonadati > Pseudomonadota > Alphaproteobacteria > Hyphomicrobiales > Phyllobacteriaceae > Mesorhizobium > Mesorhizobium sp. M0772. Next base: position 37,620 of record NZ_JAMYPB010000040.1, read on the forward strand.
CGCGTTCGCTCTCGCTCGCGCCGAGGCCGGCCCAGTGTTTCCGGACCAGCAATGTCTTCAGCTGCCAACCAATGTCCTCAAACCTCAATGTCAGGCGAAAACGCGGCCGCCGTAGAACTCGGCGGCCGCCCATGGCGACGCTATATTCGCCCGAGAACAACCAGAATGATCACGATGATCAGCACCAGCCCGAGGCCACCGCCGCCATAGTAACCAGTGCCGTAGAACGGGCCGCCGCCGAGGCCGCTGAAGCCACCGAGCAACGCGATGATCAGGATGATAATAAGAATGGTACCCAGGCCCATATGCCGTCTCCTTCGCTGCCGCGCCGTTCACGGCGCGGCTCGAAGAACTAAACTCCCAGCAAGCCTTCCTGTTCCCCGGCGATTTTCATCCGACGGCTAAGGAACGAAAGCCATCATCACGGCGTTTGCTAAGGTTCAGGCGCAAGCTGAGCGTGCCATCGCGCGCGCTGGGCGGCGCGTAGAATTCAGAATTTAGGCGGGATCGCCCTCAAGGCGACCGGCGGCTCGTCCACCCGAACGCGCCGGCAGGCGTGACGCCGGGCTTACGCTGGAAGGCGAGCTGAAACGTCGTCATCTGAAGCCGAATTGGTCGACGACGAGTTTTGGCCCCGCACCATTCCCAGTCGAGCTGAACCGGCAGCAGCTCACGTCGCCTTGCCGGCCGGCGCGCCTATGTCTTCCTCGGCAATATCGTCGAACGATGCGTAGTTCATGTTGTAGAGCCTGGCATATAGGCCCTTGGCCGCCATCAGCTGCTCGTGATTTCCGCTCTCGACGATCTCGCCGTTCTGTAAGACGATGATGCGGTCGGCGCCGCGTATGGTCGCCAGCCGATGGGCGATGACCAGGCCGGTGCGGCCTTCCAGCAGCGTGACCAGCGCCTTCTGGATCAGCATCTCGGTGTAGGAGTCGATGCTGGCCGTGGCTTCGTCGAGCACCAGGATCTTGGCGTCCGCCACCAGCGCGCGGGCAAAGCTGATCAGCTGGCGCTGGCCGAGCGAGAGATTGCCGCCGCGCTGCTCGAGCTCGGTGTCGTAGCCGTCAGGCAGATGCTCGATGAAGTCGTGCGCACCGACGGCCTGTGCGGCGCGCACCACTTCTTCGCGGGTGGCCTCGGTCTTGTGGTAGCGGATATTTTCCAGCACCGTGCCTGAAAACAGGAACGGCTCCTGCAGCACCATGGCGACCTGGTCGCCGAGCGAATCCTGCGTGACGTCACTGACATCGTGGCCGCCGACCCGCACCTCGCCGGACCAGACGTCGTAGAAGCGGTGCACCAGCGCCATGCAGCTCGACTTGCCCGAACCGGTCGGGCCGACAAGCGCAACCGTCTCGCCGGGATTGACGCGGAAGGAGATGTTTTTCAGCACCGGCTGGTTCTGCCGGTAGCCGAAGGTGACGTTCCTGAACTCGACCGAACCGTCCATGTCGCGCGTCAGCGCCACCGCGCCTTGTCTGTCGCTGACGTCGACCGGCACGTCCAGCACTTCGGAGATGCGTTGGCCCGACGCCATTGCGCGCTGCATGACACTGTACTGCATGGTGAGCGAGCGGATCGGGTCGAAGAAGCGCTGGATGTAGAACAGGAACGCCACCATGACGCCGATGTCGAGGCTGTGCGACAGCACCATCGAACCGCCGACGACGATGACCGTCGCCATCGCAATGCCGGTCAGCGTGTCGACGATCGGCACCATCACCTGCGCATATTTGGCCGAGGTCAGGTGAGCCCTGAGATTGGCCAGCACCTTCTCGTCATAGAGGTCGAAATTGACGTGCTGGCGTTCGAGACTCTGCACAGTGCGCACGCCATGGATGCCTTCCGCCAGCGCCCCATTGGCGGTCGAATTGGCTTCGTGCGCGGCCATGAAGGCGACCTTGGCGCGCGGCAGCCAGAACAGGCGCACGATGAACAGCGCCGGCATGGTCGACAGCGTCAACAGGCCGAGACGAAAATCGAGCCACAAAAGCACGCTGACAATGCCGAAAAGAAGCACGATGTCGCCCACCGACATCACCGACGTCTCGAGGAATTCCTGCATCGAATTGACGTCGCCCTGCAGGCGCGACATCAGCCGGCCCACCTCGGTCTTGTCCATGAAGCTCAGCGAGACGCGCTGCAGATGGCTGAACATGGCGCGGCGCAAATCCGACAGCACATTCTCAGCCACCTTGCCGACGACGCTTTCCTGGACATAGCTGGCGGCATAGTTGATCAGGATGATCAGAGCGAAGGCGCCGATCGCCCAGTTCATGACGGAGCTGTCGGCCTTGCCCGCCGCCATGCCGTGGTCGATGGCGTAACGGATGACCAGCGGGATCGCCAATTGCGTCAGAGTGAACACCAAAACGGCGGCCACCGAGATGAAGATCCGGCCCTGATACGGTCTGACGAAGCTCCAGATGCGGCGCACGATACGCGGATCGTAGACCTTGCCGAAGACCTCTTCCTCGTCGCGGTGCGAACCGACGACGGCCCTGGTGGGCCGCCGGCTGGTGTCTTCCTTCTGGTCGTCGTTCTGTGTTGACATCATGCGGCTCCCACCGCCACCGCAAAATCGTCGTCCGGCCGCAGCTGCAGGTCGTAAAGCGCGCGGTAGCGTCCACCCAGCGCCAGCAATTCCTGGTGCGTGCCGCGCTCGGCGATGCGGCCATTCTCGACGAACAGGATCTGGTCGGCATGCATCAGCGAGCTCAGCCGGTGCGAGATGATCAGCGTCACGCGGTCCTTGGCGAAGCGCTTCATCGCGGTGCGGATTCGCTGCTCGGTGCCGGCGTCGACAGCCGCGGTGGAATCGTCGAAGACCAGCACCGAAGGCCGCAGCATCAGGGTGCGGGCGATGGTCAGGCGCTGCCGCTGGCCGCCGGAAAGCGATGAGCCGCGCTCGCCCACGACTGTAGTGTAGCCGGCCGGAAGCCCGATGATGTAATTGTGCAGCTGGGCGTATTCAGCCGCCTGCCCGATGCGGGTCTCGCGCGCCCACGGATTGCCATAGGCGATGTTGTTTTCGATCGAGGTGGTGAACAGGAAGGCGTCCTGCTGCACGACGCCGACCGCCTTGCGCAGCGATTGCAGCGTGACCTCGCGGATATCCTGCCCGTCGATGGTGATCGCGCCTGACGTCACATCGTAGAAGCGCGGGATCAGATGCGCGATGGTCGACTTGCCGCTGCCCGGCGGGCCGACAATGCCGACGGTCTCGCCGGACCTTGCCTCGAAGGAAATGCCCGACAGTGCCGGCCGGCCGCCGGCGCCCGCGTAGCGGAAGCCGACATTGTCGAAGCGCAGCACGCCTTCGGTGACCACGAGATCCTTGGCATCGGGCGCATCCTGAATGTCGAGTTCGGCGTCGAGCAGTTCGAACAGCCTTGTGCCGCAGGTCGAGGAGCGGGCGAACGAGTTGACCATCAGCCCGAGCTGGCGCACCGGCATCTGCAGGATGGTCATGAAGGTGAGGAACTGCGCCAGCGTGCCGACGCTGATCTGGCCCGCGATCACCTTCTGGCCACCGAACCACAGCACCAGGCCCATGGCCGCCAGGAAGGAAAAATTCATGGCGCTGGTGTTAGAGACGCGGATGTCGACGCGCTGGTCGGCAAGCTCCAGCGCCGACTTCTTGGCGCGGTCGAATTTTTCCAGCTCATGCCGCTGCGCCGCAAAGGCGCGCACGACGCGGATTCCGCCGAGGTTCTCGTCCATCACCCGGCTCAGCACTGACAGCCGCTCCTGCAGCGTCAGCCAGGTGCTGCGCAGCCTGAGCTGTGTGACCGAGGAGCGCCAGGCGACGAACGGCACGAAACTCAGACTGAGCAGCCCGAGCTCGAGATCGGTGCTGATCAGGAGATAGGAGCCGACGCCGATCAGCACGCCGAGCAGCACCACGCGCAATATGCCGGTGGAAAAGAACATGCGCACGCCGTCGAGGTCGAGCAGGCCAAGCGTAATCAGGTCACCGGTATGCACCCGGTCATGGAAGGAGAAGCTCAGCCGCTGGATCTTCTCGTAGAAGGCCAGGCGCAGCTCATAGCCGGTGCGGTGGCCGACGGCCTCGCCATAATAATTCTGCGCCATCGTGAAGAGGCCGCGCAGGATGCTGACGACGAGCAAGGTGATCGCCGTCGTCCACAGCGCCTGCTCCGCCGCTGCGCCGCCACCGGCTTCCATCACCCCTTGCGCCTGGTCGATGGCGTGGCCCAGCAGGCGCGGGATGAACAGCTGCAGCGTCGCGGCGATGAAGGTCGAGGCGATGGTGACCGCGACCTGCCAGGGATGGCGCAACGTCATGCGCACGATGCGCAGCAGCGTGCTGAGGCCCTTGCCCCAGGACGCCTCCGCCACATGGGCAAACGATTTGCCGCGCTTCGCCGCGCCGCTGGTTGCGTCCCTTGCCAAGGAAATATCCAATCCGGTCCGGACATTAGCCCAGACGAATGAAGAAGACTCAGTTTCAGATGCCGCGATGGTACGCCTCCATTTTGACCGTTCAAGGGCCAATGGCGGTATCGCACTGTGCCTGAAAGAGGCTGATCGTCCGCGACCGCTTAAGCCCGTGTCGGCGTTAGAGGCGGCAGGCTCGTCACTTTAGGCCGATTGAAAAGATGCGAGCATGCACCAGCCACCATCATGCCCGACCTCGACCAATATGGTCAGCTGCGGGACCGAGCGCCGTGAGCAGCGCCTTGCCGCTTTCCAGCGTTGCATTCTGGTGCGGGGCGCGCAGGTTCAGCCAGCGTTTGTCGCCGGAGCGCACCGCCAGCACTGCCTTCATCGCCGGGATCAGGCCGGCATCCTGGACCACCTTGCGGAACGCCCTGATCGCGGCGTCCGCTTCCGTGACGTCTTGGCCGGCGATCGTCGCGTCGTAGAGGGCGCGGATGGCCGCAGCGTTGAGATTTACGGTCGCGGAGATACAGCCCGCAGCACCACTGGCGAGCCCCTTGGTCAGTTGCGCCTCCGAGCTGGGGAACACCGCGACGTCGGGTGCGGCGGCAATCACCGCCGCCGTGTTGTTCCAGTCGCCGGCGCTATCCTTGTAGGCGACGACCGTCTCTGGAAACGCCGCGCTCAACCGGGCGGTCAGGGCAGGGCTTACCGGCACGCCGGAGTTCTGCGGGATGTGGTAGAGGATCATCTTCAGCGCCGGGTTGGCCACCCTTTCGATCAGCTCGCTGTAGTAGCGCGCCTGGCCATCGTCCCCGGCGGCCGTGTAGAAGAACGATGGCAGCACCATCACGGCGGCGCAGCCGAGGCCGACCGCGTGCTTCGACAGTTCGACGGTTTCGGGCAGTGCGGTGACGCCGGTGCCGGGCATCATGCGCCCCGGCGAAATGCCTGATGCAACCAGCCATTCCAGCGCCTGCATGCGCTCGTCGAGCGAGAGCGACAGTGCCTCGCCCGTGGTGCCGAACGGCGACAGCAAATGGGCGCCCTGGCCCAGCACCCATTTGGCATGTGAGATCCACAGGTCACGGGCAATGCGGCCATCGTTCTCGAACGGCGTCAGGATCGGGGCGATGGTTCCTTGCGGGCGGGGCATGTCGGTCCTTCCATCGGTGCTGGAAATCAGCTTGGCATAGAGCATACGTGCGATGCGATCTGCCAGAGGCGATCTCTTGGGCCACCGCGCCGGCCGTGGGAAAACTTGCGGGTCATTGCCGCGAAATTCTGGCCCTTCGGTCTGCCGCAACCAGATGACGCCGGCGTCAATGGGTTGCAAATGGACCGGGGTTGCAAATGGACCGGGGTTGCAAATGGACCAGGGTTGCAAATGGACCAGCCAAGCCCGAAATGTCGAACAGAGACAGATCCGGAAACGGCATGCACCCACGATTGCTCAAGACCTTCCTCGCCGTGGCGCGGCACCGTAATATCACCCGCGCAGCGCGGGAGGTTCATCTGGCGCAGTCGAGCGTCAGCGACCAGATCCAGTCGCTGGAAAGCGAACTTGGCGTCGTCCTCTTCATCCGCTCGCGCCACGGCCTCGACCTGACGGCGGCCGGCGACGCGCTGAGACCCTATGCGGAAGAGATTCTGCAACTGGCGGAGGAAGCGCGTATTGCCGTCGAGGCAACGACGGGGATGACCGCCGGAACGGTTACGATCGGCGCGCTGGAGACGGTTGCCACCGTCAGACTTCCGCAATGGCTGGCGGCCTTTCGAGGCGACCACCCGGAGATCGGTCTGCGGCTGAAAATCGCCGGCAGCGACGCCCTGCTGCGGCAGCTCGAAGAGAGCGAGATCGACGTCGCCTTCTGTTTCGACAAGCGCGGTCTGGACGAACGTCTGGCCCGGCGCACGATATCGGCCGAGCCGCTGGTCCTTGTCGCCCCACCCGAACATGCGCCCGCATCGGGGCAGAGCGACCTCGCGGCACTCGCCGCGATGCGTTTCGTGGTGACGGAAACCGGATGCGTCTACCGGCATCTGTTCGACACTGCCTTTGCCGAGATGGCAGCGCCAGAACTTGCCGCCGAAGTCGGCAGCATCGGCGCCATTGCGGGCCTGGTGGCGACTGGTGTCGGCATGGGCCTGGTGCCGCGGCTGGCCGTTGCCGACGCGCTCGATCGCGGCGAGATCGTCGAATTGCCATGGCCGGGTTCGGCCCGCATCGCGTCGCTGGTCATGATCTGGCGCCGCCGGCGGGTTCAGCCGCCGGCGCTGAAACTGCTGCTGGCGGCCGCGGCCAGGAATTTCGCTGCGCTCAGATCAGCCGGTGACCGCCCTCGACATGCAGAACCGTCCCTGTCGTAAAACCGTTGCCCATCAGAAAGGCGATGGCATCGGCAATGTCGTCCGGCTGTCCGACGCGGCCGACCGGCAGGCGCCTGGCCATTGCATCGAGCGTCTCGTGCTTCTTGTCGCCGGCCACAAAACTCCAGATCGGCGTGTCGACCCAGCCCGGCGAGACGGCGTTGACGCGGATCGGCGCCAGTTCGACCGCTAGCGCCCGCACCAACCCTTCCAGCGCAGCGTTGACAGCGGCAACGACCGAGCCGCGCGCCGCCGGCCGGAAGGCGGCGATGCCTGAGGTGAAGGTGATGGAGCCGTTGGCCGAAAGCTGCGGCGCGCCATGCTTGGCGAGCAGCAGCGGCCCGTAGAATTTGCTTTCGACGACCCGCTGCGCCGCCTTCAGGTCGACTGAAGGCAATAGCTCATAGGCGCCTTCGATGTCGGCGGCGGTGCTGACGATATGGTCGAGCCGGCCAATTCGCTTGAACAGGTCAGCGACCTGATCCTCCCTGGCAATATCGGCGGCGACGGCGCTCAAAGCGGAAGGGTTCTGCAGCGCCTCGCCGGCACGCTTGAGCCTGGCTTCACTGCGGCTGACGATGATGACTTCGGCGCCTGAGTCCAGGCACCGCCTTGCCAACGCCAGCCCCATTCCGGAGCTGCCGCCAATGATAGCGATTTTCGATTTTGCGATGTCTGCCATGTTTCCGTTCCTGTCCTGAACCGCTCCGGCGAGAGTCGCAGACCGGCGGCAGGAGTGGAAACGGAAGAAAGCGATAGTGCCATCGGAGGCTCCGATGGCACTATCGTCGATAGGAACCGACGCGGGCCGCTCCGTCGAGTGCCCCTGTCAATGAAGTGCGCTCAGTAGCCGACCGTAAAGCGCTGCTTGATATGCGCCGGCTTTTCGATCTCGTCGGCCATGACGATGGCGTAGTCCTCGAAGGAAATGCTGCTGCCCTTGTCGGACGTCAGCAGCGTGTCCTTGCCGATGCGGTATTTGCCGGTCCGCTCGCCGGCGACGAACAGCGCCGAAGGCGACAGCAAGGTCCAGTCGAGATCGTCGACCGTCCGCAGCGTGTCGAGGAAGTCGGCGCCCTTCTGCGCCTCGGCCTTGTAGATATCAGGGAAGGTCGGCGTGTCGACCAGGCGCTTGGCGGGCGCAACCTCAAGGCTGCCGGCGCCGCCAACGACGAGGTAGCGTTTGACGCCGGAAGCACGCACGGCTGCGATGAGCGTATCGGGATCGCTGTCGAGGAAATGCACCGAGGAGATCACCGCGTCATGACCCTTGATCAGGGCGGCAAGGCCATCCTTGTCGAAGACGTCGCCCTTCTTGGCAGTCACGCCCGGAAGTGCCGCGATCTTGTCTGGATGCCGGGCAATGGCGGTGATGCTGTGCCCGCGATCGGAGAGTTCCTTAAGCAGGCGGGAGCCGACCTGGCCGGACGCGCCGATAAGTGCGATTTTCATGGGGATTTTCCTTTCGTCTGGGGAGAATTTCATCTGGGGAGAATTTCATCTGGGGAGAATTTCTGGGACTACGCCGCCTCGATGTGAGCGACGAGATTGTCGTAGCTGCCGAACAGCGCGTTGGCGCCGATCAGGCGCGGCGCCGTTTGGCCGATCACCGCCAGCGCGGGAACGCCATTGGCATGCAGCCGTTGGAACAACATCCGCCCGCGGCTGACCAGGTCGTGATGCTTCGCCAGAAACGGCTGCGTCGGCGCTTTCAAGAGCTTTGCCGCGTCGCTCATGCCGGCGTCCGTCAGTACCGCAGCGACGCCGTCAACCGTCACAATATCGCGGCCGTCGACATAGCGCGCATGCTGGATCGCCTTCAGTGCCGCAAGTTCCTGGCGCCAGTCGTCCAGCCCGGCGGCGTTGATGCCCATGGTGGCAGCGGAAGAATCGAGCAAGGTGCCGCTGACATTGAGCACATTGTCGAGATAGGCCTGGCTGAAGCGCTGTCCGCTCAGCCGCGCGATGCGCTGGTCATTGTCCCAGGCGTGGGCGGCAAAACCTGCATCCAGCGGCCGCGCGCCGGCACCGGAGAAAAGCCCCACCGGCAGCAGTTGGAGCGCGGTCCCGCCGGCGGCCAGTCGATCCAGCATCGGCGTGGCGCCATAGCACCAACCGCAGAGCGGGTCGAAAAGATAGGTTAGGGTTGCATTGGTCATGGCGGCCTCATTCTGTTGCCCGATAGATGACAGCTGGACCGCTTGCGAAAAATAGCGATCAATCATACAAACTGTCTGATAAAATCAGACAATGAGTGGCCTGTGACCGAACTCCTCAATCTCAATCGGCTCGTCTACTTCGCCACCGTGGTGGAGACCGGCTCGTTCACGGCCGCTGCCGACCGTCTCGATGTTGCCAAGGCTGTGGTCAGCCATCAGGTCGGCAAGCTCGAAGAAGAGCTTGGCGCTACGCTGTTGCGGCGCACGACCCGGCGCGTGACGGCGACCGAAGAGGGTCGTCTGTTCTATGACCGGACCGCGATCATCCTGCGCGAGGCGGAGGCAGCCTATGGCGACATTTCGCAGCGAGCGGCGCAGCCGACGGGGACGCTGCGGCTGACGGCGCCGCTCGATTATGGCGAGAAGGTCGTGGCGCCGACCATCGCCGCCTACATCAGAAAATACCCGAAAATGCGGGTCGAGACGATCTTCGACGATGCGGTCAGCAACCTGGTCGACGAGCAGATCGATCTTGGCATCCGCGTCGGCTGGCTTGCCGATTCCAGCAATCTGGCGCGGCGGCTGGGCAGCCTGCAGCAATTCGTCGTCGCCAGCCCGGAACTGGCCGCCAGGCTGCCTGGGGAAGCCAGCCCCAGGCAGGCGAAGTCGCTGCCCTGGGTCGGCAACGCCCAGTTGCGCGGGGTCGGCCAATGGCTGTTCTCGAGGGGCACGGAAACGGTGCTGGCCGAACTCAACCCCGTCGTCAGCTGCGACAAGACACCAGGCGTGCTGTCCTGCGTGCTGGCCGGCATCGGCCTCGGCATCTTTCCGGATTACAGCGTCGCCGACGACATTGCGCGCGGCCGGCTGGTGCGGGTGTTCGCGGACTGGACCTTGCCGTCCGGTGGCATCCATGCCGTCTTCCCGCCGGCGCGCTTCAGGCCGGCCAAGGTGCGCGCTTTCGTCGACCTCCTGGTTGCAGCCGAACGGCGGCGCGCGCGCAGTGCGGGCTGATTTCGGCACCGGCCGGCAATGCCGGCGAGGGAACCTTTGTTCGGCAGGCGCTTTTGGATATGCTGCGATTCCGAACCGTCAGAAGGGGTACTGCCGATGACCACCAAGATCTTTGCGACCTGCATGCTCGCTCTCGCTGTCGGCTGCAGCCTGTCCACAGCGGCTGTCGCCAAAGACAAGCATCGCCATCGTCAGCCAGAACCCGAACGCTACGTCCCCGCCCATCGCGACCTCATCTACGCCCTGTTCGGCGGCCCGCGCTACTATGACAAAATGCTGATCACCACGGCGGCCGGCCCGTGCTCTTACGACCGGGTCGGGCCGGACGCGAATGCGCTGAACAAGGTCAACGATCACCATTGCGGAAAGTAGATTGGTCCCAAAGGCGGGGTCCTGCGTCCCAGGGTTACCGGATGACGGCCGCCGCGAACACGATAGAGACAGTCGATGACCGCTGATGAGAAATGGTCTCCGTCCGAAAAGAAAGTCGCCCGCACTGCCTATGACGCAGCGCTGAAGGTGGCGCTCGACAAGACGTTGGCTGAACTCAAGAGCAGGGCCCACGTTGCGGCAACGCCTTCCGAAATGTGGGATGTCGAAGACTTTCTGCGGCAGCAGCGACGGAAGATCGACCAGATGTTCGACTATCGCTATTCACAGCTAATACAGGTCTTCGCCAATCTCATCCGGCAAGGCTATCTCGAGGAGAGTCTCCTTGTTGGCTTGTCGGAAGACAAGCGGCAAACGATCCGAAAATACGCCAGCTGGAATCGCGAAGGGTAGGGGTCCTCTTCGGGGACCTTGGCGCTGCATTCAAAACTGGACCATTCACCATCTTCGCGCGCGCCGCGCAGCTCGAGTTCAGCCATGGCGTGCCTCCGTGGCATCGGGGGTCGCGCCTCTGTCCTTGTCGTCCTGCGCCATCGCCAGCGGCGCACCCGGTTCGCCTTCCCACAGGATCAGGCTCGCGGCGCCGATCAGCCCGGCGCGGTCGCCGAGTTCAGCCTGCACGACCGGCACGTCGCGATAGGCCGGCATCGCTCGCTGCTGGATGACCGCTCTGATCGACGGTGCCAGAAGGTCGAACCCGTTGGAAAGGCCGCCACCCATGACAATCAGATCGGGCGAATAGAGATGCAAGAGATTGGTGAAGCCGATGCCCAGCCATTTTGCTTCCGCCTCGATCAGGTCGAGAGCGTTGGCGTCGCCGGCCTTGGCAGCCTCTACGACATGCCTGGCCGAGACGTCACCGTCATTTGACAGCCGTCGTAAGAGCGAGCCGTCGCCCGGCGCGGTCAGTCGCGTGGCGCGGCGGCCGAGCGCGGTTCCGGAGGCAACGGCCTCGAAGCAGCCGATGGCGCCGCAAAAGCAGCGGTCGCCTTCACCGGTGATGGTCATGTGGCCGATCTCGGCCGCCAGTCCGCGCCTGCCGTGATAGATGTGGCCATCGGCGACGACGCCGCCGCCAATGCCGGTCGATACGGTCACGAACACCAGCGATCCGCTGCCGCGTCCGGCGCCAAAACGCCATTCGCCGAGCGCCGCCGCATTGGCGTCGTTTTCCAGCCGCACCGGCAGGCCGAAATGCCGCCCCAGAATGTCGATCAGCGGCACATCATGCCAGCCGGCCAGCGTTGGCGGCGCAATGACGATCCCCGCCTTGGGGTCGAGTGGCCCCGGCGCACCGACGCCGATGCCGGCGACCTTTGCCTGCGGGTGTTCCTTGAGGAGCGTGCCTGCCAAAGCGACGATCTGGCTGATCACCGCCTCCGATCCCGCACCGGCAAGCGTCGACGCTGAAGCATGAGCGACGATACGGCCATCGCTTTCGACCAGCGCACCGCGCAGCGCCGTGCCACCGAGATCGAAGGCGAGCGCAAGCTTGGTCATCAGGCGGCGACCTCCAGCCCGTGCAGCCAGGCCATGCGCCGGGGAAGGTCGGGATCGCCGAAGGCCAGCGAGCCCAGCACCACGGTTTCCGCACCTGCGGCGCGCAGCAGCGGCACGGTCTCATGGCGGATGCCGCCATCGGCGGCGAGCACGATGTCGGCCTCGCGGCCGGCTTTGCGCATCAGCGCGCGCGCCTCGATCAGGCGCGGACACGCTTGATCGGACAGGCTCTGGCCCTTGACGCCGATGGAAGTGCCGAGCAGCGTCACGAACGCCACTTCCGGCAGGAACGGCGTGACGGCCGCGACCGGTGTTTCCAGCCGCAGCACCACGCCGGCCTCGGCCCCGAGTTCACGCGCCAGTTTCACGGCACGCAGACCGGTCTCGCCGTTTTCGGCGTGCACACTGATCAGGTCGGCGCCGGCCTCGATGAACTGGCGCGTCTGTTCCTCGACGATCTCGGCTTCGACCATCAAATGGACATGGATAGGCTTTGCGGTGAGCTTGGCGATGTGCGCCACCAGATCCGGGAAGAACAGGAAGCCAGGGGTGAAGCGGGCATCGGCGACGTCGATATGATGGACATCGGCATGGGTCTCGATGCGCTTCAAATCGCGCTCCATATTGGCGAGGTCGGCCGACCACAGCGAAAACTCGCCGATAAGCCGGTTGCGCGGCAGAGCGGCAATTGCGGCGGGGCCGGACAGGGGCTTGTTCGTCGTCATCGTCTCAGGCTCCGTAGCCGCGCATTGTCTGGCGGTTGGTTTTGACGGCGCCGGCAGGGTCGGCGGCGGCCGTTTCGGACTCTTCCTCCAGCACCAGCCAGCCGTTGAAATTGGGTGCAGCACCAGCGATCTCGATCACCTTCGCCGTGTCACAGACGCCCTTGCCGAGCATCGCCCAGGTTCCATTCGCGTCGACATCCTTCAGATGCACATAGCCGATGCGGTCGCGATAAGTGGTGAGCGTATCCGCCATGTCCTGGCCACCGCGCAAGATGTGGCCGGTGTCGGGCACCCAGCCCACCAGCGAGGCGTCGAGCAGCCCGAAGATGCGGTCGTAGTCGGCGCGGTCGAACAGCAGCGTGTTGTGATGCGAGCTTGGATGCACCGCGACCTGGACGCCGGCCTCGCGCCCGAGCTCGCCGGCTTTGTTGTAGACCTCGGCGGCGATGGCAAACTTGTGGTCGCGCGGCCCGTCGGAAACGATCGTGGCCGAGCCCATCGACACCAGCGCGCCGGGAAAGGCGGCGGCGAAGTCGATCCAGCGTTTGGCGGTATCGAGGTCGGCGCCGATCTCATCCCTGAGCGTGAAACCGCTCTTCGAGCCGAAGGCGAAGGAGACGAGCGTCAGTCCGGATGATTTCAGCGCGGCCGCGAACTCCGCCGGCTTGCCGGCATAGCGGCCGATCATCGTGTCGGTGATCTCGATGCCGGCATAGCCGCCATCGGCGATCGCCTTGAGCAGATCGTCCGGGCCGCCGGCAAAACGGTCGCCGAGCATTTCCCAGGTAAAGGTCTGGCAGCCGACTTTCAGGTCTTTCACGGTCATCCTTTCATTCCTTGATCCACCTCCGTTGGAGGGACATCCTACTTGACCGACCCTGCGGTCATGCCGGCGAGGAAGAACCTCTGGGCAACCAGGTAGATGACCAGGAGCGGCAGCGAGCCGAGCACGCTCATCGCCATCATCTGGTTCCATTCGAAGGCGTGTTGCCCCATCAACAACTGGATGCCGATCGGGACGGTGCGCATGGACGTCGACTTCGTCAGTGTCAGCGCAAAGAGAAATTCGTTCCAGCACAACAGGAAGGTGTAGACCGACGTCGCCACGATACCAGGCAGTGAAATCGGGACGATCACCCGCCACAGTGCGGTCCAGCTGGTGCCGCCGTCGACAGCCACCGCTTCATCGAGGTCGCGCGGCAAGGTGTTCAGATATCCCGTCATCAGCAGGATCGCATAGGGCAGCGTAAACACCAGATAGGTCAGGATCAGCGCGACATAGGTGTCGAAGATGCCATACGAGACGACAAGCCCGAAGAAGGGGATCAAAAGCGTGATCGGCGGGATCGTCTGCGTGCTGATGATGAGAGTGTTGAGGCTGCCCTTGCCGCGGAAATTGAAACGGCTGAACCCATAGGCCGCCAGCAAGGCGATCAGCACCGTCAGCACGGTCACCGCTCCGGCCACGAAGTAGCTGTTGAAGAAGAAGCGCAGCTTTACCGGGTCGCCCAGGATGGCCGCATACGCTTCCAGCGTGAAGGCCTTCGGCAGGACGGTTGGTGGCAGGGCAAAGATTTCGGTGTTCGACTTGAACGAGCTGCTCAGCATCCAGTAGATCGGGAAGGCCGCGAAAAAGAGCCCTGCGGCAAGCGCGACATGGAGCGCGGCGGTGATCAGCCTGTCTTTCGGCGTGTGCATTTTCCTCATGTGACTACCGAGCCTTTTGATAGCGGATGTAGAACAGCGTCAGGCCGAGAGAGATCAGCAGGATGACCACGGCGCTCGCCGAGGCCTGCGACAGGTTGTAGCTCGAAAACGCCAGCTTGTATGTGTAGGTGCTGAGGACCTCGGTCGAGTAGATCGGACCGCCACCCGTCGTTATCCAGATCAATGGAAAGACCTGCATGGTCCAGATGAAGTCGAGCAGCGAGATGCTGATGATGATTGGCATCAGCTGCGGAATGGTGATGAAGATCAACTTCTGGTAGGCCTTCGCGCCGTCGATATCGGCGGCCTCGTAGAAATCCTTGGGAATGCCCTGCAAGCCTGCGAGCAGGCTGACCATGAAAAGCGGGTAGCCCGCCCAGATATTGGCGAAGGTGACGGCGTGCAGCGCGGTCGCGGGCGAGGAAAACCACTCGACCTTGGAACCGATGATGCCCATCTGCATGAGAACACTGTTCACGACACCATTCGGCTCAAGCAGAAGGCGCCAGATCACCGCGATAATTACCGCGGTGAACAGCCAGGGCAGTATGTACAGCACGCGCAGAATGTTGCGCAGCGTCGGATTGATGCGGTCGCTGTTCAGCATGAGTGCGAAGAGCATGCCGATGGTCATATGGAAGACGACACTCATGCAGGTGAAGTAGAGCGTGTGCCACAGCGAGGCCCAGAACACCGGATCGGCAAAGATCGCCTGGTAGTGTTTCAGTCCGGCAAAGGACGGGTCGCGACGCAGCACCGCGCTGTTCTGGAACGAATAGCCAATCACCGTCACCATCGGCAGCAGCATCAGAAGGCCGATTATGAGGAGCGATGGTGACAGATAGAGATAGGGTGCGACCGCTCGTTTCAGTCGATGGTGGGAGCGCTTCTGCCTGGTCATGTGCGACCCCTGGGATGTGCCTTCAGGAGGAAGGTGCGCTTCAAAAACAGGTCCATCTCAAATTGCGATCCGTTGTTGACGGGTGGCCTGGCCGAGGCCGGGCCACCCGGTGGAAGATAGCAAACGGGCAATGGGCCGCTCAGAATTTCGCCATCCAGCCCTTTTGAGCGTTGGTTGCGGCTTGTTCCGGAGACTGCTCGCCGGCAAGCATCTTCTGAGCCTCCACGTCGAACTGGGTCATCAGGTCTTCAGCCACCGGCAGGCCCGTGAACTCGTTGGCGAGATAGCCGGTCTGGAAGATTTCGAAAGCCTTGGCGAAAGCCTTGTCCGAGGTCACGAAATCGGGCTTGGCGTTGACGTTCCCCGGGAAGGCGTTTGCAAGCGACACGAGCTTGGCATTCACCTTTTCACTCATCAGATGTTGGACGAGCTTCCAGGCTTCATCCTGATGTTTCGAGGCGGCAGAGATGCCGATGCCCCAGGAGGCATAGGGAAGGCCGCGCTTGCCGTTGTAGTCCGCCACGACCGGGACCGGGATGAGGTCGAAGTTCAGCTTGGGATTGCGTTTGCGGATGAGATTCACATGCGCGAGCGAGTCGATCATCATTCCGACCCGATCGTTGACGAATTCCTCGACCTTTTCCTGCTCGGTCTTGGTGGCAATGCCGGGCGAGATGACGCCGGCGTCGTTCAGCGATTTGACGAAAGTGAGCATATCGACGACCGGCTTGCCCTCGAGAGCCGGCTTGCCTTCAACCATCATCGATTGACCCGAGGCCCAGACCCACGACATCAGGTCGTTCTGGACACCGGACGGCGTTTGCAGCGACAGGGGCAGCACCCAGCCATACTGGTTCTTGTCGGCATGGGTCATCTTCTTGGCGGCTTCGAGAAACTCCGCGCGGGTCGACGGCAGCTTGGTGACGCCTGCCTGGGCGGCGAGGTCCAGATTGACGAAGACCGGATAGACGAACGAAGCCACGGGAAACATCACCGCCTTGCCGTCCACCTTGATGATATCCGCGACCTGGGTCTTGTCGAACCCGCTCGCATCCATCATCGGGTTCATGTCGGCCAGCGCACCCTGCGCGTCCAGATTGTTCACCCAGGCGCCGTCGAGACCGACGACGTCGCTGAGCGTTCCGGTTGCGGCGCCGACCGAGATCTGGTCTCGCGTGGTCGCATAGGGACCGCTGACCAGCGTCACCTTGATGCCGGGGTTTGCAGCCTCGAAGTCGTTCATGATTGCCCTGAGCGATCCCGCCGGCAATTCGGGCTCCCACCATTGGGTGAATTCCAGCGTCGTGTCCGCCATGGCGCCGGTTGCACCAAGCAACCATGCGGCCGCGGCTATTTTCAGCATCGCGGGTCGTATCCGAAACATCATTTTCTCCTCCTTCTTCAAGGTCGGCCGCACAATGCGGACGATCGTCTGTTCATTCAGAAGCCTTCTTGTATCTTCCGCAGGCACCTCGCTCCCGCCCGCGGTCTTCCGCAGATCTTCAGATCGCCAGATGCGTTTCGGGATCGAAGAAATGGAACTTGGCATCATCCACGGCCAACCGGATTTCCGAGCCGGAGCGGACGGCGCTGATCGGCTCGAACCTCGCCACCGCGTTCGACGCCAGGCCGAAATCGTCCACCGCATCCGGATCGCCGGAGTCCACCCGGACCGCGTCGATGTTCATGTGGACGATCTGTTCGGAGCCGAGTTCCTCGATCGAGGTCACCCTGGCCGGTATCGTCTGATACTTGCGACCGGATTCAAGGCTGCTGTCATAAAGATCCTCCGGTCTGATCCCGAACACGACCTTGCGCCCCGCATACGACCTCAAGGCCGGCCTGCGCACGAAGGCTGCATCCTGCAGCCGGACGGCGAAGTCGCGAAAAGCGAGCTCGCCGCCCTTCAGGGTCGCCTCGAAAAGGTTCATCGAAGGAGAGCCGATGAAGCCGGCAACGAAGGCGTTAACCGGCGATTCATAGAGCCTCTTGGGTGTGTCGACCTGCTGCAGCACACCGCCTTTCAACACCGCGACTCTGTCGCCCATCGTCATCGCTTCGATCTGATCGTGGGTCACGTAAATGGTCGTGACGCCGAGCTGCTTTTGCAGGCTGGTGATTTCGGCGCGCATTTGCACACGCAGTTTCGCATCCAGATTGGAAAGCGGCTCGTCCATGAGAAAGGCGGCCGGCTCGCGCACCATGGCGCGGCCCATGGCAACCCGTTGACGCTGCCCGCCTGACAGGTTCGCGGGTTTGCTGTCCAGCAAAGACGTCAGCTGAAGAGTTTTGGCGATCTCGTCCACGCGCTTCTTGCGCTCGGCCTTCGGCTTGCCTGCCAGCCGCATCGAAAAGGCGATGTTTTCGGATACCGTCATATGCGGGTAGAGCGCGTAGCTCTGGAACACCATCGCGATGTCGCGGTCCTTGGGCGGCATGTCGACGACGTCGACCCCGCCGATCCGAAGGCTGCCGCTGGTGATGTCTTCCAACCCCGCGATCATTCGCAACGCCGTGGATTTGCCGCAGCCGGAAGGCCCGACGAGGATCAAGAACTCGCCGTCCTTGACGGACAGGTTCAACTGGTCGATTGCGCGAAAACTGTTCCCGTAGGTTTTGCAGATCTTCTCAAGAATGACTTCTGCCATATTCCTCCATCCACAAGTATAAGCCCTGATTTTTATGATTCTCCTGGGCTTGTGTTCGCCTGCGAAATGTTTCGTCGGATCGTTTCAGGTCATGCTCCAGCATCCACATGCGCATTTTTCAGGTCGACTGCTGACGGCGCGTTCGCCGATGCCAGGAGTTGCACGACCTGGTCCTCGGTCGGAAGCGCCTCGCGCCCGCCACGCCCCGTTATCGAAACGGCCGCCGCCGCGGCCGCGAATGCCACCCGGCCCGCAGTGTCGGCTCCGCGCGTCAACACATGGGCATAGGCGCCATGAAAGCAGTCACCCGCGCCTGTGGAGTCGACGACCGCAACCCGGTGCGGGGGCAGGTGCCAGAGACCTGTCTCTTCACGGCCGCGATAGTACACACCCCTGCCGCCATCGGTCAGAACCACGGCGGATCGCGACGGCAACCACAAGGCATCGAGCATCTCGGCAGGCGATCGGCGCCCCGTGGCCGTCCGTGCAAAGCTAAGTGGAAGAATGAGATGGTCGCAGAGCGCGATCAGCCGCTCCGTGGCGGGGCCGCTGCTCCATTCGATATCGCCGAGGATCGCAAGGCCGAGATCGCGAGCCCGAGCCACGACATCCAGCGACCCGGTCGCATAGCTATCTACGATCAGGACGGTTGCGCGGCTGAGGATATCGTCCGGAAAGTCCGGAGCGGTGCCCAGCATCGCATCGTCGTCATACGCGATGAACCTTTCCCCGTCCGAGCCGACGGTGATCCGCGAGTGCACCGGGCGCGCGTCGGGATGGCGCGGCGCGAATGCGGTTTCAATACCGCTCGCCACTAGATCGAGCTGCACCGCGTCGTCCGCGGCACTGGCCAGCCATCCGACGAACCCGGCGGTTCCGCCGAGCCGCGCGACGGCGGCCAGCGCCGTCGCGACATTTCCCCCGAAGGCGCGGGTACTTTGCAGAACCTTCCCCTTGCCCGCCGACAATGGCTGATCGACGTAGACGATGTCATCGATCGCAATAGCGCCGAAGCCGAGGATCGAGGGGATGGTGGGCATCGTTCAGGCACCCGCCTTCGCCAGGGCGTCTTGCGCCGAAAGGCCGTCATGGATGACGCCGCGAAAGGCAAGCGCTGCCTTCTCCGGATCGCCGTGCCCCCAGAGATTGCGGCCGACCACGGCGCCGCGCGCGCCGGCACGGATGGCGTCCGCCGTCTGCTGAAGCGCGCCGAGCAGCGTATCGGTCTTTGGACCGCCCGCGATGACAACCGGCACCGGGCAGGTCCGGACGGTCTCCCGGAACGACTCGAAATCGCCGGTGTAGCCGATTTTGATCACGTCGACGCCGGACTCGTAACCGATGCGCGCCGCATAGGCGATCTCGTCGGTAGTGAAGACGATCTTTGCCCCGTCGGTGAAATCGCGAGGGTAGATATGCGCCACCACAGGCATGCCGTAGCGGGCCGCCGCATTCACCGAATCGGTCAGCCAGCGTATGTATTTGCCCTCCGTCGCGCCGCGCACCGGAATGGCCACGGCCAACGCATCGGCCCCGGCGCGCACCGCGTCCTCGGGCGTTGCGATCAACTCGCTGATGCGATCGTCCGCAGTGAAGCAGCCCGCCTGAATCACCAGGGAAGCTTTGCCCGCATATTGCGGCCACAGATGGCGCGCTGTGCCGGGCTGGATGCTGACATAGTCGGGTTTGCCCGCCATGACGCGTGCGAGCGCACCCGGCAGGTCGGCAAGGCCGCCTTTGCGCACGTCGCCATAGCCGACGAAGTGGTCGACCGCGCCGCCAAAGAGGTTCCCCGATGGATGCGAGAAGAGGCGCGCGAGACGCACCTTGGTTCCTAGGCTCATGAGTGCAAAATTCCCTGATCGGTTGATTAAAAAAAGCTCGATCCAGTGTTTCCGAAAGAAAAAGGAAAAACAATCTTTCGAAAGCTTTCGAATCTGCATATTTCCGGTAAGGTGAGCCGAGGCCGGCGCGATTGCTCGGCGCAGGCAGGCAAGGGCCGGGCAATGTTGTCGGAGCAGAGACGCCAATCGATCCTGGGCGAGGTGCAACGCAGCGGACAGGTTCGCATCAAGGACCTGTCGGACGGGTTTGGCGTGTCGGAGGTCACGGTGCGCTCCGACCTCGAAATACTGGACCGCAAGGGACTGCTGACCAAGACCCGTGGAGGGGCGGTGACCCGGACCACCGATTCGACGACGGCCGCGTTCGCCCGGCGGATGCAAACGAACCTCGACGCAAAGAAGCGCATCGCCCGGGCGGCGCTCGACCTTTTCGAGGACAACCAGTCGGTCATCTTCGACGGTGGCTCGACCTTGATGCAGCTTGCCATGCAGTTACCGCCGCTCAGCAATGTCGTGGTCGCGGCCACGGCCATGAATATCGTGCAGCATCTTATGCATCGTCCCGGGCTCGACGTTCATATGATCGGCGGCCGGGTCTATCCCGACACGGTGAGCACGCTGATCACCGATGCCGATACGGCTCTCGGCGGCCTGGTAGCGCATCAGGTATTTGTTGGAGCGCATGCGATAGACTCGTCACTGGATGTGGTCGACGTGAACGAAGACATGGCGCGAACGAAGCGGAACCTCGTTCGCATGGCCCGGCGCGTTGTCCTGCTCGCCGATTCGAGCAAATGGGGCGTCAGCGGGACGTCCAAGGCATTTTCGCTGTCGGCCGTCGATGTGGTGATCACCGACGATGGCCTGCCCGGTCCAATACGCGGTGAGCTTGATAGGGTCGGGGCCAAGGTGATCTATGCCTGAAGCCGTCCCGGTCTCTGATGCGCGACGGAAGACGCGCATGACCCACGGGCTTCGCAGCGGCCGTTGGCCGTTTTTCATGCCGGTCATGTTCTCCTCCTCGCGCTGGCGGCCTCCCAATGCGCGCCAGAATTCTCATAAGCTCTATAAAAATTTTACGCGCGTCAATATTTAAAATCCTGTATAGCGGATTGCGGGGGGGCGTGGGAACTGCAACGGTTCGTGCAGCATGCCCTTGGCTTCGGAGGAAAGCTGGAAATGCACGGAAAGTCAGAGACAAAGCTCGGCATCGGTGTCATCGGCTGCGGCAACATCTCGATGACCTATCTGCGCAATGCAGCGCTCTTCGGTGGTGTCGAGCTACGCGCCTGCGCCGACATTTCCGCTGACATGGCCGAGCTGCGCGCCAGCGAATACGGCATCCGAGCGATTGGCGTCGACACGCTGCTCGCCGACCCCGATATCGACCTCGTGCTGAACCTGACCATCCCGGCGGCGCATTTCGACATTTCGTTGTCAGCGCTCTCGGCGGGCAAGCATGTCTTCACCGAAAAGCCGCTGGCAACCTCTGCCGCCGACGGCCGCCGCCTTGTCGCCGAGGCCGCGAAGCGCGGCCTGCTGATCGGCTCGGCGCCGGACACATTCCTGGGTGCAGCCGGCCGCCGCGCGCGCCGGCTGATGGATGACGGCGCCATCGGCAAGCCGGTGACCGGCACCGGCTTCATGATGGGACGGGGCATGGAGCACTGGCATCCCAATCCGCAATTCTATTATCAGCCCGGCGGCGGTCCGGTGTTCGACATGGGTCCATACTACCTGACCATGCTGGTCAACCTGCTCGGACCGGTCGAGCGCGTCATGGCGATGGCGACGCACGGCCAGGAGGAGAGGCTGATCACGGCCGACGGGCCGTTCAAGAACACGACATTCAGGGTCGGCACGCCGACCAACATAGTGTCGCTGCTCGAATTCCGTTCCGGCGCCACCGTCACCTTCGGCGCCTCCTGGGACGTGTTCAAACACTCCAACCATCCAATCGAACTGCACGGCACCGAAGGCTCGCTCAGGCTGCCCGATCCCGACACGTTCGGCGGCACGGTCTCGCTGTCGGAACGTGGCGCCGACTGGGCCGATTTCGCCAGCGAGAGCGAACTCTACGGCGCCCGCAACTGGCCCTATGCCGCGCCCGACCGTGCCAATTACCGCATGCTCGGCGTCGCCGATCTGGCGCGCGCGCTGGCCACTGGCAGAAAGCCGCGCGCCTCGGGCGAGCTGGCGCTGCACGTGCTGGAGATCATGGAGGCGATCCTGGCTTCCGGCGAAAGCCGCGGCTCGGTTGCCGTCAACGGCACGGTCGACCAGCCGCCGCTGCTTGGCGAAGACGAAGCGGCAACCCTGCTTGCCTGACGGGAGGTTCGTCCGTGACATTGCCACCGTCCCTGCCGACACTCGATCCGGAGGCCCGGCATGTGCTCGAGCTCGGCAGCCAGGCCGGCGCGCCGCCGTTCGAAACGGGAACGCCTGAACAGGCGCGCCGTGCCTACAATGAGGGCTTCCCAAACCTGCAAGGCGAGCGTGAGCCGGTAGCGGCACTCAATGAGCGCATCATCTCCGGACCCGGCGATCCGCTGAGGCTCAGGATCTATCGCGGGCAGGGCGCGCCTTCGGCAGGCGCTCCGGCGCTGCTCTATCTCCATGGCGGCGGCTGGGTGATCGGCAATCTCGACTCGCATGACGAGATCTGCCGCTGGTTCGCCAACGGGGCAGTCGCTGTCGTCGTTTCCGTCGACTACCGGCTGGCGCCGGAACACAAATTCCCGGCGGCAATAGAGGATTGCCGAGCGGCACTTGCCTTCATGCAAAGCGCCGCGGACGAACTCGGCATCGACGCTGCCCGCATCGCGGTTGCCGGCGACAGCGCGGGCGGCAATCTCGCCACGGTGCTCGGCCTGCTCACGCGGGGGGACAAAAATCCGCCGGCAGCGCAGCTGCTGTTTTATCCCAACACCGATGCCGGGCAGACGACGGACAGCTATCGGCGCTTCGCCATAGGCTTTGGCCTGACCGCCTCGACCATGGCCTGGTTCCGAGATCACTACATCGGCGACGCCGCCGACATCGGCGACTGGCGCATCTCACCGCTGAAGGCGGAAAGCCTCGCCGGTGTACCGCCCACCTTCATCGCCATCGCCGGTCACGACATCCTCGCCGACGAAGGCGAGGCCTATGCCAGGCGTCTGCAGCAGGCCGGCGTGCCGGTCGTGCTGGAACACTGGCCCGGTCAGATCCACGGCTTCGTCTCGATGGGCCGTCACGGCCCGGCAGCGAGACAGGCGGTTGCCGCCGCCATTGCCGCGTGGCGAAGCTTCGATCCTGCCTTTGGAAAGGCTCAAGCGGACTGACGCATCACCAGGGCGGCGTCGAGGCTGACCTTCGGCGCGACGTTTGCCGTATCCTCGTTGAGCAAAGCGAGCAGTGTCTCGACGCTGCGCCCCGCCATGGCGGCAAAATCCTGCGCGATGGTGGTCAGTGCGGGGCAGGTGTAGCGGCTCAGCGGATGGTCGTCATGGGCGGCGATACGCAGGTCGCAATCGGCCTTGCGGCCGATCTTCAGCCCTTTCGCGAAGGCTGCCGCCATCACGCCGAAAGCCAGGCGGTCATTCGCACACAGTATGGTCTTGCCGGGCAGACCTCCGGTCTTGCCGGGCAGACCCCCGGTCTTGCCGGGCAGACCCCCGGTCTTGCCGGGCAGACCCCCGGTCTTGGGGGGGGGAGGCCCCCCGGGGTCGCGCCCGCGGCGCGGGCCCCCCGCGCGGGCAG
>NZ_JAMYPB010000041.1:0-59036 GCF_040320135.1 Mesorhizobium sp. M0772
CCCCCCCCCCCCCCCCCCGCTCCTTTTTTTTTTATTGTTAGGGCGACCACCGTGTTCTACAGGTAAGGCGGGGTGGGCAGCGTCAGTTTGGTATAATATACAGCATCCTGGTAACGCTGAACACGCCGCCGCATCTGGTCATTCGCCATACTGGCCTGGAAGCCGACAGCCCGATGCCGGAAATGGCCGAGATCGAGCGCCAGCTCGACCGGCTGAAGGTTGAGCGCGAGCGGCTCGGCGCCGTCAATCTGCGCGCCGAGGAAGAGCAGAAGGAATTGTCGGACCGGCTGGAGACCATCGTCTCCGAGCGCGAGGACATCATCGAGGCGATCCGCAAGCTCAGGCAAGCGATCCAGAGCCTGAACCGCGAAGGCCGCGAACGGCTGCTTGCCGCTTTCGAGGTGGTCAACGGCCATTTCCAGCGGCTGTTCTCGCATCTGTTCGGTGGCGGCACGGCCGAATTGCAGCTGATCGAATCCGACGACCCGCTCGAAGCCGGGCTCGAAATCCTGGCCCGTCCGCCCGGCAAGAAGCCGCAGACCATGACGCTGCTGTCCGGCGGCGAGCAGGCACTGACGGCGATGTCGCTGATCTTTGCCGTGTTCCTGACCAATCCGGCGCCGATCTGCGTGCTCGACGAAGTCGACGCGCCGCTCGACGATCACAATGTCGAGCGCTTCTGCAACCTTATGGACGAAATGGCCGCGACCACCGAGACGCGCTTCGTCATCATCACCCACAACCCGATCACGATGGCGCGCATGAACCGCCTGTTCGGCGTGACCATGGCCGAGCAGGGCGTCAGCCAACTGGTGTCGGTCGATCTGCAGGCCGCCGAGGCGATGCGCGAGGCGAGCTGACGCAGCATGCTTTGTTGATTTCGTCGGCGATGGCCTCGATCCGACTGTTGCAACAGGACCGTCGCCCTTGCGACCTGCTTGCGACGCGCATTCTGTAAGGTTCGAAGAGAAGGAATTTAAGCGCCACCTGAGAGCGAACGCCAAAGCCCACATGCAAAGCGCCCGGCCAACGCGAAAGCGATGCCTACAAGGCGCAGATGGCAATAGGCTCCCACCGCAATTCAGCTGCCACGTTTATCGGAAGCCCAGGAAGCTCAGTATCGCAATCACGATAACGACTGCTCCGATGAGCCAGATTATGTTGTTCACCGTATCTCTCCCGAACTAGTTGCTGGGAGTGAACTCGTAAGAGCCTACTAATGTTCCCGCATTTTCTGCGTCGAAACAAAATGGCGGCCATCGCTTCGTCGATTGCCAGACCAAGGTCCGAACAGGGTATGACTGAAGTCCTGACGTCGGAGCCATAGGCCCGAAGGCGGGCAACCTATGCCTTCCCGATACATTGGAACCCGGCTGCCGAGCATGAGTCCCTTCATCGGTGGTCAATCGGGTGCCCGCCATTCCTGAGAGGTTAGCGGGCACCCGATCGTCGTGACACCGCCAAGCGGTGTTCGTTCAATAGAGAGGCTGACAGTGACCTTTGTCCAGAGATCTGTGCGTGACGGCGCCACCCGACCCGCAAACGACAACGACAGTCCTGCGGAAGTTTCTTCCGTTCTTGACCTCATACCATCGGCTGACGACGACAAGGTCGCTGAGCTTGTCAGGCGAACAGAGCGCCTGGCAATCGCAGTGGTTATCGGAATCGCGGTTCTGCTGATCTTGGCGCCGGTGGTTTACCTTGCACTTTCTTACGGGATCTGAGACCGCCCGACTTAGGCGATCTAAGATGGCCTGATTGGTCGTATTCTCGTAAATCTGAAAAGTTGTGCCGACAGTCCTCCTCGCAAGACAAGTGTTTCCCGTCACAGATCAGGAGATCGAACGCGACGACATAGAATGGTCGTGCGCAGCGCTCCTTTGTCGAGAGGCGTAACCCTGGTGGTCGGCTTGAAAGAGCGCCTTTACCAGAAGTTGCCAACAAGAGCTGTTGTCGCAATTCCTTCCTTCACACGCCGTGTTGCGCGGGAGCAGCCGTCACTGATCGCGCCCGTGGACCAACGACGCTACTCGGAACCAAAGGGATGGGACGCGGTTATCCCCGCGAAGGGATAATTAGCAGGTGGAGATATTACAATGAAAACAATGATCGTGAGCGCCTTGGCGCTGTTCATTGCCATGCCGACGATAGCTCCGGCAGCCGAAGCTGACGTGGTCATCACGACCCACCATCGACATCATCACAGGAGCGTAAAGGTCATCAATGACCAGGGTCAACGCCTTCATCACCGCAGACACGGCACGGTTGCCTTCTACGACCACGGCCGCAGACATCATCGCCGGGATACGGTCATCGTGACCGGCTCGATCGAGCGCAGCCATCATCGCTATTATCGACATCATCGGCATCATCCCGTCGTCATCCAGGACGACAACGATTACTGATCCTCTCCGCACGGCCCCGGCTCTGTCAACGGAGTCGGGGTCGCGTGGGAGTCAGATAGCTCCTGACGGCAGCCATCGACAAGGTCGGTAAATCATTGATTCCAAAGGCATGTGATTTGGCTGGGGCGCCAGGATTCGAACCTGGGAATGTCGGTACCAAAAACCGATGCCTTACCACTTGGCGACGCCCCAGCAAACGAGCTTTGCCCGCTGCGCGCGGCCTTATAGGACGAGCGGCACGAAAGCTCAATGCCGAGTTGGCCACTGTGCAAAACTGATCCACCGCTTGGCGCGGGGACGCGCTATTCGCCCCAGACCGCCAACTCGTTGCCAGCGGGATCGGTGAAATGGAACCGCCTGCCGCCCGGGAACGAGAATATCGGCTTGACGATCGTGCCGCCGGCGCTTTCGACAACGTCGAGCGTTGCTTCCAGATCCTGCGAATAGAGCACCGGCAATGGTTTCGCCGGCGCCTCCGCTGCATCGGCCTGGAAGCCGCCATCGAGCCCTTCGCCGAAGGCCGAATAGGTCGGCCCGTAATCGGTGAACGACCACGAGAAGGCGGCG
Organism: Mesorhizobium sp. M0772; assembly: GCF_040320135.1. Classification (NCBI taxonomy): domain Bacteria; kingdom Pseudomonadati; phylum Pseudomonadota; class Alphaproteobacteria; order Hyphomicrobiales; family Phyllobacteriaceae; genus Mesorhizobium; species Mesorhizobium sp. M0772. The sequence continues at coordinate 2,973 of NZ_JAMYPB010000041.1, forward strand.
CTGTAGAAAGCCTTGACGCTGTCCAGCGTCGCGCCGGTCGCGGGCAGTTCGAGATAGTCGAGTTTTCCGTTGAGTTTCATCACGCTGCTCCCAACTTGTTCCCTATATGTTCTATATCCTGGGCAGCGATCCGGCAAGTCTTTTCGACGCAGCTTTTGCTTAATCGATTGTAGTCGCCGGGCTTCGCTGCCACACCTTGCCTTTCGCACTGCAGCATAATAACGCTCGGGTCGGAACGCGGGGGAACCGGGTCTTGGCCCCGGTGTTCTATCTTCCGAGGACTTGGAGGGCGAGCATGACCAAATGGGTCTACACCTTCGGCGATGGCGCCGCGGAGGGACGTGCGGGCGACCGCAACCTTCTCGGCGGCAAAGGCGCCAATCTGGCCGAGATGTGCAGTCTTGGCCTGCCCGTGCCGCCGGGCTTCACCCTCACCACCGAAGTCTGCAACGCCTATTACGCCAACGGCAACAGCTATCCGGCCGCGTTGCAGGCCGATGTCGTCAAGGCGCTGGACCATATCGGGCAGCTGACGGGGCGCCGTTTCGGCGATCCGTCGAAGCTGCTTCTGGTCTCGGTCCGCTCCGGGGCCAGGGCCTCGATGCCGGGCATGATGGACACCGTGCTCAATCTCGGCCTCAATGACGAGACGGTCGAGGCGCTGGCAGCCGATTCCGGCGATGCCCGCTTTGCCTATGACAGCTACCGCCGATTCATTCAGATGTATTCCGATGTCGTCATGGGTCTCGACCACGAAGTGTTCGAGGAAATCCTGGAGGACCAGAAGGCGAGCCTCGGCCACGAGCTCGACACCGAACTGACAGCGCAGGAATGGCAGAGCGTCATCGCCCTTTACAAGGCCAAGGTCGAGGAGGAACTCGACAAGCCGTTTCCGCAGGACCCGCACGAGCAGCTGTGGGGGGCGATCGGCGCGGTGTTTTCCAGCTGGATGAACAACCGCGCCATCACCTACCGGCGCCTGCACGACATCCCGGAAAGCTGGGGCACGGCGGTCAATGTCCAGGCCATGGTATTCGGCAACATGGGCGAGACGTCGGCCACCGGCGTCGCCTTCACGCGCAACCCCTCGACCGGCGAAAAGATGCTCTATGGCGAATTCCTGGTGAACGCGCAGGGCGAGGATGTCGTAGCCGGCATCCGCACGCCGCAAAACATCACCGAGGCGGCGCGCATCGCCGCCGGCTCCGACAAGCCGTCGCTGCAGAAACTGATGCCGGACGCGTTCCGGTCCTTCGTCGACATCTCCGACCGCCTGGAACAGCACTACCGCGACATGCAGGATCTCGAATTCACCATCGAGCGCGGCAAATTGTGGATGCTGCAGACGCGTTCCGGCAAGCGCACCGCCAAGGCGGCGCTGAAGATTGCCGTCGAAATGGCGCGCGACAAGCTGATCACGACGGAGGAGGCGGTCGCCCGCATCGATCCCGCCTCGCTCGATCAGCTGTTGCATCCTACCATCGACCCCAAGGCCGCGCGCGATGTCATCGGCGTCGGCCTGCCGGCTTCTCCGGGCGCCGCGACCGGCGAGATCGTCTTCTCGTCCGCCGATGCCGAGGATCTGAAGACGCAAGGTCGCAAGGCAATCCTGGTGCGCATCGAAACCAGCCCCGAAGACATTCACGGCATGCATGCTTCAGAAGGCATCCTGACCACGCGCGGCGGCATGACCAGCCACGCCGCCGTGGTCGCGCGCGGCATGGGCAAGCCTTGCGTTTCGGGCGCCGGCTCGCTGCGTGTCGACTACAAGGCCGGCACGCTGATGTCGATGGGCCAGACCTTCCGCAAGGGCGACATCATCACCATCGATGGTAGCAACGGCCAGGTGCTGAAGGGCGCCGTGTCGATGCTGCAGCCGGAACTGTCGGGCGATTTCGCCGCCATCATGGAATGGGCCGATGCGGTGCGCCGCATGAAGGTGCGCACCAATGCCGAGACGCCGCTCGATGCGCGCATGGCGCGCTCCTTCGGCGCCGAAGGCATCGGTCTCTGCCGCACCGAGCACATGTTCTTCGACGGCGAGCGTATCGTCGCCATGCGCGAGATGATCCTGGCCGATACCGAGAAGGACCGCCGCACCGCACTTGCCAAGCTGTTGCCGATGCAGCGCTCGGATTTCCTCGAACTGTTCGAGATCATGGCCGGCCTGCCGGTGACGATCCGGCTGCTCGATCCGCCGCTGCACGAATTCCTGCCCAAGACGGAAGCGGAGGTGGCGGAGGTCGCCGCCGCCATGAACGTCTCGCCCGACAAGCTCAGGCAGCGCACCGAAGCCTTGCACGAGTTCAACCCGATGCTCGGCCATCGCGGCTGCCGTCTCGCCGTCTCCTATCCCGAGATCGCCGAGATGCAGGCGCGCGCCATTTTCGAGGCAGCCGTCGAGGCCGGCAAGAAAGCCGGCGCGCTGGTCGTTCCCGAGATCATGGTGCCGCTGGTCGGCCTGGTGAAGGAGCTCGACTACGTCAAGGCGCGCATCGATGCGGTCGCCAAGGCTGTCATGGACGAGACCGGCGTCAAGATCGACTATCTCACCGGCACGATGATCGAGCTTCCGCGCGCGGCGATCCGCGCCCACGTCATCGCCGCTACGGCCGAGTTCTTCTCCTTCGGCACCAACGATCTCACCCAGACCACCTTCGGCATCTCGCGCGACGATGCGGCATCCTTCCTCGAGACCTATCGGCAGAAAGGTATCATCGAGCAGGACCCGTTCGTCTCGCTCGACATCGAGGGCGTCGGCGAACTGGTGCGCATGGCTGCCGAGAAGGGCAGGGCGACGCGGCCCGACATCAAGCTCGGCATATGCGGCGAACATGGCGGCGATCCGGCCTCGATCCGCTTCTGCGAAGAGGTCGGCCTCGATTATGTGTCGTGCTCGCCCTACCGGGTGCCGATCGCAAGATTGGCCGCAGCCCAAGCCGCGGTGCAGATTCCCAAAACAGCAGTGCCGCGCCCCAAAAAGAGCGCCGCGGCATCCTGATTTCGACATAGTCCTTTCGGTATCGATGAAACGGCCACCCCTGGGTAGCCGTTTGGCGCTAAGCTTACGATTTTGTAAGCAAATTCACGCTGATGTGCGCGGCTCAACACGCAATCCCGACATCGTTTCCGCCCAATTTCACGGCCCCCTTAACCCGCCCGGTGCCGAGAAAAAGATGTTACAGATTTCGCCCAGACCCTTCCGCTCGATCCTGATTATCCAGACCAAGTTCATCGGCGATGTTGTTCTGTCCTCCACGCTCGCCAAGAACCTGCAGCTCGAATATCCCGGTGTCAGGATCGTCTTTCTCTGCGAGGCGCGCCTGGCCAGTTTTGTGACCGCCCACGGCATCGCCTCGGAAGTCGTGACCTTCCGCCGCGCCGCCATGCGCGGCACCCCGCTGGAGCGTGGACGCGAACTCTATTCGATGATCAGCCAGCTGCGCCAATTCCGTTTCGACCTGACCATCGACCTGACCGATTCAAAGACATCGCGGCTCATCGTCAGGTTCCTCAACGCCAGCACCCGCATCGGCTACAATCCTCCGGAAAGGCCGCTGCGCTGGCATGAGCGCCAGCCCGCCAATGTCTTTGCCGAGCCATTCGGTTTTGGCGAACGTCACTATCTCTACCGCTACCTTTCGCCGCTCGAGCCGCTCGGCGTCGGCCTGCGCGTGCGGGTGCCGTCGATTCGGCCATTGCCGATGGAGACGGCGAGGGCCCAGGCATTGCTGGACAAACACCATTTGCGGCCAAACGGCTTTGTCGCGGTGCATGCCGGCGCCAGTTTTCACGGCCGGCGCTGGCAGCATGAACGCTTTGCCGCCGTGATCGACACGATTTCGCGCGAAACGGGACTGGATTTCGTACTCGTCGGCGGCCCTGACGAGCGCAAGCCGGCCGAGCAGATCCTCGCCAGTGCCGCGTCGATCGTCAACCTCGTCGGCGCGCTGTCGCTGGAAACGCTGCTGGCGGTGTTGCAGCAGGCGCGGCTGTTTGTCGGCAATGAGAGCGGCCCCATGCACATGGCAGCAGCGGCCGGAACGCCGGTTGTCGGCCTGTTCGGCCTGACCAGCCCGGCCGTCTGGGGACCGGTCGGCGTGCCCAGCCTCGCCTTGCAGCCATCCATGCCGTGCAATTGCGTGGCGGGCAGCCTGTGCAATCCGCTCGATCCCAGCAAGGCCTGCTGCGTCTGGCGCCTCGAGGTCGAACCGGTCGTCGCGGCCGTGCGCGAAGTCCTGTCACGCACGCATGTGGAACTGGAACACGCCGTCTGACGGTGCGCGGCGGTCACATTGTCTGGATATCAGCTTTCTCACGGCCACTATCCCGATTTCCGCCTTGTTGCGGGTCCTGGGATGCGGCTATGACAGCGCCGATTCTCAGACAAGACAGGCATCCCTTGCAAAAGCTGTTTTGCGCCTTGGCGCTATCTATCGTGGCCGTGTCCTCGGCCCAGGCCGCGCCGCTTGTCGAGCCGGCGCTGCATCTGAAGGCTGAGGACGGTAGCAGTGTCGGCCGCGTCGCGCTTACGCTCGACGCCTGCGGCGGGCAGACCGATACGAGGATCCTGTCGGCGCTGGTGGAGAACCGGATTCCGGCGACGATCTTCGTCACCGGTATCTGGCTGAAGCGCAACGCCGCCGCCGTCGAGATCATGCGCGCGCATCCGGACCTGTTCGAACTGGAAAACCATGGCGGCCATCACATCCCGGCCGTTGACACGCCGCGCAAGATCTACGGCATCCGCAGCGCCGGCAGCCCGGAAGCGGTGCAGGCCGAAGTCGAATCGGGCGCTGCCGCTCTCGCTGGCACCGGCGAGCCGGCGCCGAAATGGTTTCGCGGCGCGACCGCCGAATACAGCCCGTCGGCTATCGCCATGATCCGCAAGCTTGGCTTCAAGGTCGCCGGCTTTTCGATCAACGGCGATGGCGGCTCGTTGCTCGGCGCAACAGAAACTGCCCGGCGCATCGCCGCCGCCAAGGATGGCGATGTCATCATCGCCCACATCAACCAGCCGACCCACGCCGCCGGCGAGGGCGTCGTGCAAGGTCTGCTCGCGCTGAAGGCCAAGGGGCTGACGTTCGTGCGGCTGGATGACGCCGACGGTGTCGGCAACGACGGGACGACTGATTAGGATCAGGCGGCGGCAGGCAGTTTCATCGCCTTTGGACTGACGTCGCCGACGTTTGAGATTAGCCGAGGCCTCTGAGCTTCGTCATCCCAGGGTGAAACAGGAGCGAAGCTCCGTCGCGAAGACCCTGGGATGACGAAGCGAGCAACGGCGGCTTGAGTCGCTTGCTCAGGCCGGTGCTGCTTCGATCGTCACCCTGTCGGGATAGAAGGCGCCGTGGTCGCGAATCTCAGCCATTTCGTCGAAGGGCTGCTCATAGCCCCACATTGCGTCCTTGCCGGTCTCGCCGGCCGGCAGCACGCTCCAGTAGCTGGCGTCGCCCTTGTAGGGGCAGTGGGTCGACAGGGTGGTTTTGCCGAGCTGGGTGAAGTCGATGTCTTCGAAGGGGATGTAGAATGCCTGGCGGTAGGGCGGTTCGGACAGAAGCTTCGCCCGCGTCGATGAGGCGATCACCGTATCGCCGGCACGCACGACCACGGTACCCCGATAGGGTTCGACGGTGATGACCTTGCCGGGATTGCTCTGAAAGCCGGGGGCGGGGTTGGCGATCTGGTCCATGCGGGGTTCTCCTTGTTCGATTGGGAGCACAGTCCGATTGAGAGCGTGCGGGGTTGCTTCCCATGTCCCTAAAATGTGTCTGGAGAACTCGTTGCGCAAGCCTTCGCCAGTAGGCCAGAGCTGGCCTTCCGATCACTAAAAACGATCCCGCGTGGAATGCTAGGCTGCGGTCTTGAACACGTCCATTAGGCCGGCATAGGCCGCGGCAATACCGGCTACCGGGTTGGTGCTTCTTGACGTCGTCTCGACCTTCAGCGGGCCGCCGCCGGTCGGCAAGGTGAGCAGCAGGAACTGGCGATTGCCGCCGTCGCCGATCGATGCGGCGGCGACATGCTGGCCTTCGCCTTCGTTTTGGACGCACATTTTGAACAGCAGCGTGCCGCCGACCGCCTCAAGGGCGCCGCCGACCACCTCGACAAATTCGTCTTCGGAAACCTTTTTGGCCTCCGGCACGAGATCGGCCAGACTTGCGGCAAGCGTGTCTTCAAGCTCTTTGTCGTCGAGTTGAATATCGTCCAACTGCACGTCTTCGGCCCCGGTGTCAGCCAGCTGCCTGTCGTCGATCTGCCTGTCGTCGATCTGCCTGTCGTCGATCTGCCTGTCGTCGAGCTGCGTGTCGTCGAGCTGCGTGTCCATGCGAACCTCTTTCAGTCGCCAATCCGCACCCCTACCCCGTTAACGAACCTTAACGTCGACGATGGCCGGATTGTGGCGGTTTTCCCCGCCTTTCGATCACTGCTTGCTTCAGCCGTTAACGGTTGGAGACGTCATGGCTGGACAATCCGTCCGTTCGTCCCACAATGGAACAAAAGACGGGAAAAACGAGGAAGCAATGGGAGGAACCAGATGCTCGGACTGATGCAGGAATGGCCGCTGCTCTGCCACAAGCTGATCGACAATGCCGAGCGGCAGCACGGGACGCGCGAGATCGTCTCGCGCTCGATCGAAGGTCCTGTCGTTCGCACCACCTATGCTGAAGTTCATCGCCGCGCGCTCAAGGTCGCTCAACGGTTGGAGCGCGATGGCTTTGTGCTCGGCGACCGCATCGCGACCCTGGCCTGGAACACGGCGCGCCACATAGAGGCCTGGTACGGCATCATGGGCATCGGCGCCATCTACCATACGCTTAACCCGCGTTTGTTCCCCGAGCAGATCGTCTGGATCATGAACAATGCGCAGGATAGAGGGATCTTCGTCGACCTGACCTTCATGCCGCTGCTGGAAAAGATCGCCGGCGCGGTCAAATCGCTGAAAAAGGTGATCGTCCTGACCGACAAGGCGCATCTGCCTGAAACGACGCTGCCGAATGTGGTTGCCTATGAGGACTGGTTGAACGAGGCCGATGGCGACTTCGCCTGGAAGGTTTTCGGCGAAAACACCGCAGCCGGCATGTGCTACACCTCCGGCACGACGGGCGATCCCAAAGGCGTGCTCTACAGCCACCGCTCGAATGTGCTGCATGCCATGATCGCCGCCATGCCCGACGCCATGGGCCTCTCCGCGCGGGACACGATCCTCCCCGTCGTGCCGATGTTTCATGCCAATGCCTGGGGCCTTGGCCAGAGCGCGCCGATGATCGGCGCCAAGCTGGTCATGCCCGGTTGCAAGATGGACGGCGCCTCGATCTACGAGCTGCTCGACACCGAGAAGGTGACCTTCAGCGCCGCCGTGCCGACCGTCTGGATGATGCTGCTGCAGCATCTGGAAGAGACCGGCAAGAAGCTTCCCTATCTCAGCAAAGTCGTCATCGGCGGCTCGTCCTGCCCGCGCGCCATCATCAGGAAATTCCAGGACAATTACGGTGTCGAAGTCATCCATGCCTGGGGCATGACCGAAATGTCGCCGCTCGGCACGCTGTGCACCATGAAGCCGCAGTATCAAGCGCTCGAGGGCGAGGACCGGCTCGATATCCAGGGCAAGCAGGGCTACCCGCCCTTCGGGGTCGAGATGAAGGTGACGGATGACGACGACAAGGAACTGCCTTGGGACGGCAAGACCTTCGGCCGGCTGAAGGTGCGCGGTCCAGCCGTCGCCAGCGCCTATTATGGCGGCGTCGGAGCCGAGCAGTTCGACAAGGACGGCTGGTTCGACACTGGCGATGTCGCCCATATCGATTCCGGCGGCTACATGCAGATCACCGATCGCGCCAAGGACGTCATCAAGTCGGGCGGCGAGTGGATATCGACCATCGACCTGGAGAACCTCGCCGTCGGCCATCCCGATGTCGCCGAGGCCGCGGCGATCGGCGTCCATCATTCGAAATGGGGCGAACGGCCCTTGCTGGTCGTGGTCGCCAAACCCGGCAAGGAGCCGAGCAAGGCCGATATACTGGCGTTCATGGACGGCAAGGTGCCGAAATGGTGGATACCCGACGACGTCGCTTTCGTCAGTGAAATCCCGCACACCGCCACCGGCAAGATCCAGAAGATCACCTTGCGCAAGCAGTTCAGCGACTACCGCCTGCCGACGGATTGACCGGGACCGTGCGTTTCCTTGACCTTCAAGCTACCGGCCGCAAAAACGTTAGGGCAGGGGATGTTCAATTTGAGCATCCTTTGCTCTAAGCGTCTGTGCGGGTTGGGGCGGTGCTGAAGACAATGGAAATTGACGAGCGGCAGAGATCGAAGGCGGCCGGCTGGTCGCGGCGCACGGGCGCTTTTGCCCTGGTCCTGCTGCTCACCGTGCTGGCCGGCCATCATTTCGAACTGGTCGAAACGCCGGCCTTCCTGTGGGTGCTGGCGATCGTCGCCTTGCTTGCCGCGTTCGCTTTGCTGTTTGCCGGCCTCGCTTTGTCCCGGCTGTGGCATTTCGGTGACCGTGGCGGCCGCGACCTCTCGGTCGGCGCCCTGCTGGCGCTGCTGGTGCTGACGCCCTACGGCTTTGCCACCTATTTGGCGGCGACCACGCCGCCCCTGAGGGACATTTCGACGGACCTCGACAATCCGCCGGTGCTCGAGACCAGCGACCGCACCAAGGACATGAACGTGCTCGCGCCGCCAACGCCTGGCGAAGTGCGCCTGCAGGCCGACGCCTATCCGCTGGTCACCGGGCACAGCTACAATCTGCCGTTCGAAACCGTCGTCGACGCCGTTGAAACCGTGCTCGACCGCCGCGATTGGCAACTTACTGCGCCATATCCGGTGACGGACGGTCAAGACGAGGTGACGATATCGGCCGTTGCCCGGAGCTTCGTCGTAGGCCTGCCCGCCGACGTCGCCATCCGGGTCAGCAATGATGGCGACACCATCGTCGTCGACATGCGCTCAGCCTCCCGCTACGGCCGCTACGACCTCGGCGACAATGCGGCGCGCATCGTCGGGTTCCTCGCCGAACTCGACCAGGAGGTTGCAGGGCAGGTGGGTGCCGCGCCGGCTGAGTAGTTCTACCCCACCGGCACAAAAACGCCGTCGATGGCCGGGTCACCCTGGGTAGCAACCAGGCCGCGCGCCACCAGGTCCTCGAGATGGGCAAGCACCGACAGGCCGGCGGCGCCATGCAGGCGCGGGTCGGTGTCCCGGTAGATAGCCTTGACCATGTCCGGGATCGTCCGGTCGCTGTCGCGGATCCGTTCGAGGATCGCCCGTTCGCGCATCTTGCGATGGGTCTTGAGGCCGCGCATGAAGCTGCGCGGCGCGGTCACCGGGCCGCCATGGCCGGGCAGCAGCAGGCGATCGCCGCGCGCGATCAGCCTGTCGAGCGAGGCCATGTAGTCGGCCATCGCTCCGTCCGGCGGCGCCACGATCGATGTCGCCCACGCCATCACATGGTCGGCTGAAAACAGGATGCCGGTGCCTTCGAGCGCAAATGCCGCGTGATTGGCGGTGTGGCCCGGCGTCAGCACCGTCCGGATCGTCCAGTCATCGCCCTCGACCAGCGCATTGTCGGGCAACGCGATCTCCGGGACGAAAACCGTGTCGGCGCTGGCGTCGAGCGGGTTGATCTCGCCGATCCGCAGCGGCCTTGCCGGGCGGTGCGGGCCTTCGGCCAGTACAATAGCGCCGGTGTGCGCTTTCAGCCGGGCGGCCAGCGGAGAATGGTCGCGATGCGTGTGGCTGACGAAGATATGGCTGACCGGCCGGTTTGCGATCACCTTGAGCAGCGTCTGGAAATGCGCCTCGTCATCGGGGCCGGGATCGATCACCGCCAGCGTATCGCGCCCGACGATGTAGCTGTTGGTGCCGTGAAAGGTGAACGGGCTGGGGTTTTTGGCGGTGACGCGCAAGACGTCCGGCGCAACGGTGACGCCCTCGCCATATGCCGGATCGAAGCTGGTGTCGAATTTGAGCGCCATGGCGGTGTCGTTGAATCTCTGTTCAGGAAGACGGCAAAACTGATTGCCGCATAACACGGAAGCCAATATAGAAAAACGCAAGGCCGCGATCTGCGGCAATCCGGATTGGGGAAGACCATGGCACTTGCAACGACGATGCGCCCGCTTGTTTCTCTCGCTTTGCCCCAGGAGGGCGCGCAGCGCCTGGCAACCCAGCTTTTGCTGGCGATCGCCGGAACGCTGCTTTTGACCCTGTCGGCCAAGACGAAAGTCGTGCTCGGGCCGGTCGACATCTCGCTGCAGACGCTGGCCGTCCTGCTGATCGCCACTGCATTTGGCCTGCGGCTTGGCGTCGCTACCCTGCTTCTCTACATGGCCGAAGGCGCCATGGGCTTCCCGGTCTTCCAAAGCACGCCTGAAAAGGGCATCGGCATCGCCTACATGATCGGCGGCACCGGCGGTTATCTCGCCGGCTTCGTCGTCATGGCGGCCATTGTCGGCTGGGCCGCCGACCGCGGCTGGGACCGCCACCCGATCAAGTTGTTCAACGCCATGCTGGTCGCCGAAATCGTCATGATGGCCATGGGCTTTGCCTGGCTGGCCACCCTCATCGGCGCGGAAAAGGCGTGGCAGTTCGGCGTTTTGCCGTTCGTCCTCGGCGACCTGATCAAGGTTGCGCTCGCCGCCAGCCTGGTGCCGGCGGTATGGTCGCTGCTGCCCAAGCAGCCCTGAAACCGGACAAATGAATGAGCCGGCGGGTCCAAGGCCCGCCGGCTTTTTGTTGTCACGCGTCCGCCAGCCGATGGTGCAAGCCGGTTGCCAAATCGCCACGCCCATTTGCACCGTCAGCTTGTGCCTGGTCGGTCAAATTGCCGCGAGGCGGCAGATGCAGAGTAATTCTGGCGCCGATCCACGGCCGAGATTGAATTGACAAGCCATTGCGCGAAACCTAAGCACGGGCAACTTGATTTCGAGGCGGGGGCCGGTAATTCAAGGAGAGCTTGTTGAAGGGAATAATCCTTGCAGGAGGCAGCGGGACGCGTCTGTATCCCCTTACATTAGCGATCTCTAAGCAGATTCTGCCGATATACGACAAGCCGATGATTTTTTATCCGCTGAGCGTCTTGATGCTCGCCGGTATCCGCCAGATTTTGATCATTTCGACACCTCGCGACTTGCCGGTGTTTCGGGAGTTGCTGGGCGACGGTTCGGAATTCGGGGTCGAATTCTCCTATGCCGAGCAGGCGCAGCCCAACGGGCTTGCCGAGGCCTTCATCATCGGCCGCGACTTCATCGGCAAGGATAATGTGTCAATGATTCTCGGCGACAACATCTATTTCGGCGAGGGCCTGTCGCAGCTCTGCCGCACTGCTGCGCAGCGCCAAAGCGGCGCGTCGGTGTTCGCCTACCATGTCGAGGACCCGCAGCGCTACGGCGTGGTGTCGTTCGACAAGCTCAGCGGCACGGCTTTGACGATCGAGGAGAAGCCGCGGGAGCCGAAGTCCAACTGGGCGGTCACCGGCCTCTATTTCTACGACAATGAGGTCGTCGACATCGCGTCGACGATCAAGCCCTCGGCGCGCGGCGAACTCGAGATCACGGCGGTCAACAACGTCTATCTCGAGCGCGGGAAATTGCATGTGCATCAGCTCGGCCGCGGCTATGCCTGGCTCGACACCGGCACGCATGACAGCCTGCATGAAGCCTCTTCCTTCGTGCGCACGATCGAGCACCGCCAGGGGATCAAGGTCGCCTGTCCTGAAGAAATCGCTTTCGAGCAGGGCTGGCTGACCGCCGACAAGGTGCTTGAGCGCGCCACGCGCCTGGGCAAGAACGAATACGCCGCCTATCTGCGCCGGCGTGTCACCGAGCTGACGGAGACATAGGGTGCTGGAAGTCAGGCAGCTCGGTTTGGACGGCGTGCTGGAAATCGTGCCGAAGCGGCACGGCGATGCGCGCGGTTATTTCATCGAAACCTGGAATGCCGAGGCCTTTGCCGAGGCCGGCATCGATCTGCGTTTCGTCCAGGACAATCATTCCTATTCGGCTGCCGCAGGTGTCGTGCGGGGGCTTCACTATCAACTGCCTCCACACGCGCAGGACAAGCTGCTGCGCGTAATCAGAGGCCGCATTCTCGACGTGGCGGTCGACATCCGCCGCAGCTCGAAAACCTTCGGAAAATGGGTCGCGCTCGAAATATCGGCCGAGAGAGGCAACCAGATCCTCGTGCCGAAGGGTTTCGCGCACGGTTTCGTCACGCTCGTGCCGGACACCGAGGTTCTGTATAAGGTCACCGACACCTATTCGCCGGCGCATGATCGATCGATCCGTTTCGACGATCCTGATATCGGCATCGATTGGCCGTCGCCGGCCGGCGCCTTCGAGCTCTCGGCCAAGGACCTCAAGGCGTCGGCGCTTGCTGAGGCCGAGGTGTTCGCATGACGCGCGACGATGTGAGGAGAGCGCCATGAATTTTCTGGTGACAGGCGGTGCCGGCTTCATCGGCTCGGCCGTGTGCCGGCATTTGTGCGCCAATCCGGCCTACCATGTGACCAATCTCGACAAGCTCACCTATGCCGGCAATCTGGCCTCGCTGCGCACCATCGAGAATGCACACAACTACAAATTTGCGCAGGCCGACATCTGTGACGAGCGGGCGGTTCTCGACATCCTCCACCGCGACGAGATCGACGTCGTCATGAACCTCGCCGCCGAAAGCCATGTCGACCGCTCGATCGACGGACCCGGCGCCTTCATCGAGACCAACATCGTCGGTACCTACCGGGTGCTGAATTCGGCGCTCGAATATTGGCGCGGCCTTGACGAGGACAGGAAGGCGCGCTTCCGCTTCCACCATGTCTCGACCGACGAGGTGTTCGGCGATCTGCCCTTCGATGGCGGCATGTTCGTGGAGGAGACGCCTTACGCGCCATCCTCGCCCTATTCCGCCTCCAAGGCCGCATCCGACCATCTGGTGCGGGCCTGGTACGAGACGTACGGCCTGCCGGTCGTGCTCTCCAACTGTTCGAACAATTACGGGCCTTATCACTTCCCCGAAAAGCTGATCCCGCTGGTCATCCTCAACGCGCTCGACGAAAAGCCGCTGCCGGTCTACGGCGCTGGCGCCAATGTGCGCGACTGGCTGTTCGTCGAGGATCACGCCCGTGCTCTGGAACTGGTCGCCACAAAGGGCCAGCCCGGCGAAAGTTACAATGTCGGCGGCAATTCCGAGCGTACCAACCTTGGCGTCGTCGAGACGATTTGCGGCCTGCTCGACATCAGGCGTCCGCGCAGCGGCGGCAGGAGCTACCGCGATTTGATCAGCTTCGTCACCGATCGGCCCGGCCACGACCGCCGCTATGCAATCGATGCCTCCAAGATCGGCCGGGATCTCGGTTGGGCGCCGGCGGAGAGTTTCGACAGCGGCCTTGCAAGGACCGTCGACTGGTTCCTCGACAACAAATGGTGGTGGGGACCGATCCGCGAGCAGCGCTACGCCGGCGAGCGGCTGGGGCAAGTCCGGTCGCGCGGCCAGGTTGAAGGCAGGAAGGGCGCGGCGTGAGGCTGGTTGTCACCGGACGCGACGGTCAGGTCGCTGCCAGCCTGCTGGAGGCCGGGCAGAGGCGCGATGGCATCGAGGTCGTCACCCTCGGCCGCCCAGTGCTCGATCTGGCGCGGCCCGATACGGTGTTCGACGCACTCGCGGCAGCGCGGCCGGATATCGTGGTGTCGGCTGCCGCCTACACCGCCGTCGACCAGGCCGAGGACGAGCCCGATCTTGCCTTCGCTGTGAACGCCGTCGGCGCCGGCAAGGTCGCCGAGGCGGCCGCGAAGCTCGGCGTGCCCGTAATCCATCTGTCGACCGACTACGTCTTCGATGGCACCAAGGACGGCGCCTATGTCGAGACCGACGCCACCGCACCGCTCGGCGTCTACGGCGCCTCCAAGCTTGCCGGCGAGCTGGCCGTGGCCGCCGTCAATCCGCGCCATCTGATCCTGCGCACCGCCTGGGTCTACAGCCCGTTCGGCAAGAATTTCGTGAAAACCATGCTGCGGCTGGCCGGCGACCGCGACGAGATCGCCGTGGTCGCCGACCAATGGGGAAATCCGACATCCGCACTTGATATTGCCGACTCGATCCTGCATGCGGCGGCGGTGTTGCGCGGCGACGAGGCGTTTGACGGTTACGGCATCTATCATCTGGCCGGCACCGGGGGGATCAACTGGAGCGGCTTTGCCCGTCATATACTCGACACAAGCGCGCGATACGGCGGGCCTACAGCGCGGGTGCGCGACATCGCGACAGCGGATTATCCGACCAAGGCACGGCGTCCGGCCAATTCACGGCTGTCGAGCGAAAAGTTCGCGGAGGCGTTTGAATGGACGGCGCCGGTGTGGCAGGAGTCGGCGGAAAAGGTGGTGCGCAGGCTGGCGAGGGGCAAGGCAAGGCAGGCATTGAGTGCATGAACAAGCATCCGTCACCTGACCAATTGCACGATGCGACGTCCGACGCGCAGGAGATCGATCACCCGACGCCGAAGAAGCGCGCCAAGGCTGCCAAACCCGCCAAGCGTATCTGCATCATGGTGCTCGGCATGCACCGCTCGGGCACGAGCGCGCTGACCAGGGTCATCAGCCTCTTGGGCGCGGCGCTTCCGCACCGGGTTATCAATCCTGACGACAGCAATGCCAGTGGCTATTGGGAGCCGACGAGCCTCAATGCTATCGACGAGAAAATGCTCGCTGAGGCTGGCAGCAGTTGGGATGACTGGCGGCCCTTCGACGAAAGAAAGCTGTCGGATGAGCGCAAAAAATTTTATCGAGCAGAAATCGCCCGGATCATTGGCGAAGAATACGGCTCTGCGCCCGTATTCATCATTAAAGAACCACGGATTGTTCGCTTCGCCGACATATACGCCGGCATCTTGAAATCGTTACATATAGATGTCCGTTACGTCCTCGTGTTCCGCAATCCCCTGGCTGTTGCCGCGTCGCTGGAAAAGCGTGATGGTTCAAACCAAGAGTTCGGAACACTGTTGTGGCTTCGTCACGTCCTGGATGCAGAGCAGGCTAGTCGGCGCGATCGCAGAGCTCTTGTCTCGTATGAAGCATTGGTTGATGACTGGCGGCCCTGCCTGCAAGAGATCGGCAAGGCACTTTCGCTGAATTGGCCGCGCTCCTTTGACGAGGCTGGATCAGATATCGATGCTTTCATCTCATCCGCCAGTCAGCACCATCAAGCGAGTCTGGATGAACTTGATGCAAGCACAACGGTCGGGGGCTGGGTGAAAGACAGCTATGCCGCACTGCGATCGCTTGAAAGTGACCCAAACAGCCCGCAACCGCGCAAGATACTGGATCGTGTGAGACAAGCATTCGACACGGTCTCCACCACGTTCGGTGATGCGGTCTATCCTGCTCGCTACGCTCTCAATGCTGCTCTGGCAGCCGCCGAAAACGACATGCAGAATGTCAAAGCACAGAGCGCAGCCGAGATCGCTGCATCCGGGCAAGCGCTAGAGCAGCATAAACTCGAGTCCCAATCACGCGAAGACAGCATGCGTAAGCAGCTGACGAATGAGCGAGCCGCAGCGAGCAAGCATCGCAAGACGGAAAAGCATCTACGAGCGTTACTAGAGCAAGAGCGAGCAGCAAGTGTTTCAGCAAGTGTTTCGGCTCAAGCTGTAGTCCAGCATGAGCGTCAACAGCTGGAAATTGCCCTTGCCTGCAGTCAAGATAAAGTCGCAGAAAAAGAAAATGAGATAATAGAAATTAAAGAATATTTACTGATGGCGACAAAGGAAGTGGAAAAAAAACAAAAAGACATTTCAGACATTTATATTGAGCTGGAAAAGATCCACAAAAGTTTTTTTTGGAATTTATATACACTGCCATCTAGAATTTGGTCTTACTTGAGAGTGCGGATTAAAAATTACAATTGAAATGTAGGTGCATAGGTGTTCCCGATCGAAATTTTAGCCGCATAACTTCGATTGCGGTGCGAAAATGAATGTAGATGTAAATGTTTGGAATTTCTTGATGAAACCGACGTATCTGGCGTTCTATCTGCCTCAGTTCTATCCTTTCCCAGAGAATGATGCCTGGTGGGGCAAGGGTTTTACAGAATGGACCAATGTTACCAAGGCGACGCCATTGTTTGATGGCCACTATCAGCCGCATCTCCCCACAGAACTTGGATTCTACGATCTTCGTGTACGGGAAACGCAACACGAGCAGATAGCGCTTGCCCAGCAGTATGGTGTCGATGCGTTCTGTTTTCACTATTATTGGTTCAGCGGTAAGCGGCTGTTGGACAAGCCGGTCGATGCCTACCTTGCTGACGAGTCCGCTCGTATGCCCTTCTGCTTATCCTGGGCGAACGAGAACTGGACACGGCGCTGGGATGGTGCGGAGCAGCATATGCTGATTTCGCAGAATTATGAGCCGGGTTATGAAATCAGCTTTATCGAAAGTGTGATCCCCTTCTTCCGAGATGACCGATACCTTCGCGTCGACGGACGACCAATCTTGCTTGTCTATAGGCCGCAGCAGCTTGCTAACCCCGCCCAAGCTGTAGAAAGATGGCGTAAGCATTGCCGGAAGATCGGGATCGGAGAAATCCACCTTGTTGCCGCGTTAACGCATGGCAATCTCGATTATGAGGCACTCGGGTTCGATGCTGGAGTGGAGTTCCCCCCGCACAACATGGTGGTCGAAAACATCAACCGTGAAGTGACGACCTTTGATTCCTTCAGAGGTATGTTCGTAGATTATGCAGATGTGGCCGGCACCTATCTCGGTCGCGATTATCGCGATAAGAAGATTTATCGGACCGTAGTCCCGTCATGGGACAACACTGCCCGAATTGGCGACCGCGCGGTCGCAATGCTTGCTGCCACCCCTGATAACTATGAGCGTTGGTTGAGGGCGGCGACGTCCCGTACTATGGTCGAGCGCGCTCCAAACGAACGGCTTGTTTTTATAAATGCATGGAACGAATGGGCCGAGGGCTGTCACCTAGAGCCGGATAGGAAGTTCGGGCGTGCCTTCCTGGATGCGACTCTGCGGGTCAAGGAAAGCAAGTCCGTTCTTGACGATGTTTTTGACCGGCATCCTTTCCGGACAGACGCAGGAACTTCCCTTGCGGTCTCAAGCGGTGCGATATGGAAAGCAGATTCGCCCGTGCAGCGCTTCGCTGCGACCAAGTTAAAGATTCAAGGGATGCTGGCTAACGCGCCAGTGGCATACTGGGTTGCCAGATGTGGCTTCCGGGCTGCTCGCGCCGCCGCCCGACCAATCCGATCACTGTGGCGTCGATCGCCGTTTCTGAACAGCTCCTCGGCGCCCACTGCCACATTTCCATTGGTCTTGCAGAGCGTCGCCCTTGCTCGAGCGGCCCGACAAGTTCAAACGAGGGGCGAGTTGTTTGCGTCGAAGAACGACGCTATTTTAACGGCCTATCCAGGTAGGGCCGTCACGAGCAAAAGCGTCGAGGTTACTGCGGGCTACGGAGCCACTAAGCTGGATCGACTAAAGGAACTTTTTGCAGAGAAGTCTTTTAACGCCGTACCATTTCAATTTGGACGCTTTCTAAATTGCGTAGCGCACTCCCGCGCCATCGGCGTTATTACGCAAGGTGGAGCGATTATAGAAGAGTCAATTATCGTCTACCGATATGTCTATCAAGACCTCAATCTTCTGGATTATCTGGACGAAGAGGGTGGGAAGTATATGTTGCTATCCAATGAATTCAAATTCATTGATGAAGATGTGTTACTCCCGCTTCACTCCAGTTTTGCGTTTGGTCACGTGATATTCGACGCTATTCCACAGATTTTGTTCTGGGAGAACGAAATCAAGGAGAATCGCCTTAAGGTAGTGCTGCCAAATGATGCGCCATTGTGGGTGCGCGGTATCTTGGCGACTTGGGGTTTTCTACCCCATCATTTTCTAATTCTGCCGCATACGCCATTTCGATTCCGCTCTGCCATGGTCTGCAATAGTCTCACGACTGGGACGACATATTACCCCAACCCGGACTCTCTGGCACAGTATGCTCTGCAACCGGCGTTGCCGACCGCTTCCGAAACCCCACAGTTGATCTACCTTGCACGGGATCGGGGCAACACCTATTCCAACCGGTTCATTGACAACGAACCCGAGGTAATCTCGGCGCTGGAGGCTTTGGGCTTCACTGCAATCGACCCATCGAAACTACCATATGTCGATCAAATGGAATTGTTTCGAAACGCCAAGGTGATTGTTGGCGCGCATGGGTCAGCTTTCGCCAACATAATCTGGTGCCAACCCGGCACCAAGCTGGTCGATTTGACGCCCGACGATTGGGTCGGCTACTGGAACGATCTCGGCATTACCGAGATGTGGCTATCGCGCACCTGCGCGCTATTTTCACTCGACTACGAAGTGGTGGTCTGCCGTTCGCAGATGGTTGAAAGCCCATTTCCGGGCCAGCCTCATTTGACCCAGCGTCACGTAACGTCCCAAGTCGACACAGACACTTTGGTCCAACGTGTCCGCGCCCTTCTTAAGGTTGTCGAACTGTGACTGTTAACTATCTTGACGTGATCATCAGCCTTACGCGTCGGGAAGTGACTGGACGATACCGAGGGTCGATGCTTGGCATCTTGTGGTCGCTATTGACCCCGCTGCTTATGCTCGCAGTTTACACATTCATGTTCGGTACGGTTCTGCGGATGCGTTGGGCAGGGGGAGGCGAGGGGCAGCCGACAGCCCAGTTCGCGATCATATTGTTCGTTGGCCTGATCTTCTTTCAAACCTTCTCCGAGGTGCTGACAAGGGCTCCTACGCTTGTGCTGGCGAATGTTAGCTACGTGAAGAAGATTGTTTTCCCGCTTGAAGTGCTACCGGTAGTGGCGCTTGCAGCGGCGTTGTTTCACATGATGGTCAGTTTTTTGGTCATGCTCATCTTCCTTGTGATTTCGCAGGGGTCGATTCCCTTGACGGCGCCGCTTCTGCCAGTCGTTGTGGCTCCATTTATCCTCCTCCTCCTTGGTTTGTCGTGGTTCCTTGCCGCTGTTGGTGTGTATTTTCGCGATATCGGCCAGGTACTGAACCCGATCGTCAGCGCGCTCATGTTCCTGTCTCCGATTTTTGTGCCGGCTGAGGCGCTGCCTGCGGCCGTGCGACCGTGGCTGGTATTGAATCCCATCTCGATTCCCGTTGAACAGGCCCGCAGGGTCCTGATTTTTGGTGAACTGCCGAACTTGCACGCGTTGGCTTTTTATACCGTGACGGCAGCGGTCATTGCCGGCCTTGGGTTTTTGTTCTTCCGAGCCACGCGCAAGGGCTTCGCAGATGTCCTCTGAAATCGCCATCTCGGTGAAGGCTGTATCCAAGCACCATCTGATGTTCAACCGGCCTGAAGACCGGCTGAAACAGATGGTGGTGCCGCGACTGCAGCGGCTGGTGAGGCAACTGCCTCGGCGCTACTTCCGTGACTTCGCTGCATTGACCAATATTTCTTTGGACGTCCGGCGAGGCGAGACCGTCGGCATCATCGGACGCAACGGTTCGGGAAAATCGACGCTTCTGCAGATTATCTGCGGAACACTGCAGCCCACCACTGGTTCGGTTACCGTCAATGGCCGCGTAGCGGCGTTGCTGGAACTGGGCGCGGGGTTCAACCCCGATTTCACCGGTCGCGAAAATGCCTATCTCAACGCATCCATCCTTGGCCTCAGCCGTGCCGAGATGGACAATCGCTTTGACTCCATCGCCTCCTTTGCCGATATCGGAGACTTTATCGAGCAACCTGTAAAGACCTATTCTTCGGGTATGTATGTTCGGTTGGCGTTCGCCGTCGCCATTAATGTCGATCCGGATATTCTGGTGGTCGATGAGGCGCTGTCGGTGGGTGACGAGGCGTTCTCCCGTAAATGTTTCGCGCGAATCGAGCAGATCAGGGAACGTGGCGGTACGATTCTGTTCGTCAGCCACGCCGCTCAGACCATCGTCCAACTTTGTGATCGTGCCGTATTGCTCGACGCGGGTGAAATAATGTTGACCGGCCGCCCAAAGACGGTGACAGGCCAATATCAGCGGCTGGTAAATGCCAGTGCGGAGGGCGCGGCGGAAATCCGGGCGCAAATTGTGGCTATGAGGGATGCAACGATATCTCCCACCATCCCAATCGAATTGCCTTGGCTGAGATCAGAATCCGAAGATGAAGTTGTTGTCGAAAATTCACAGGCGCCCACAAACGAAATTAAGCACAGCGAAGCGCTCTCCAAACAATTGGAATCTGCGGATGGCTTCGATCCTTCACTCGTTTCCAAGTCAACTGCCTATCAAGAAGAGAGAGGCGCACGCATTCGCGACGTTCGCATACTCACTGTGAGCGGCGAGCAGGTGAATGTGCTGAGGCTCGGCAGAAGATACTTCATAGAATATTGGACCGATTTTTCAACCGACGCTACTCGGGTGGGGTTCGGCATCGGCATAACAACCACAACCGGGTTCCATGTCGCAGGTGCCAAATGCAGGGCGTCTCGGGTCGAACTGGCGCAGGCTGGTTCATCTCTAAGATCAAGATTTGAGTTCACTAGCCTACTGCTTCCTGGTCACTATTTTGTCACGTGTCAGGTCCGCGGATTGCCAGAGGTTGATGAGGTGCCTCTCCACCGAATTATCGACGCCATCGCTTTCAGAGTGATAGAGGAGGACGAAACATTGGCGGCAGGGCTCGTAGATCTCTCTATGGTGGTCACTGTTGACCGATGAGCTAGGCGCGTCCATGTCTTCGGAGGGGATCCAGGCTCAATTTCCGGCCATTTCAATGCATTGCGGGGGAGCGACGCTGTCGTTTGTGCATGCGTGGCCTTCGACGTTTAATATCGGCGACTATCTTTCCAGCCCGCGCCACTATTTCGACTTCAAATGTCACTCACCTTCAGAAAGCGGGTTCTCTCGAATTCTCATTCTGGGTGGTGGCGCGTTCAACGATTTCGGAGCTTATGCAAGTTCCTTGGTTGAGTCGGACCGAAAAGTCGCTTGGGGGGTTGGCCAGAGTATCCAACCCTTGAACGGGTTCGGAGAACTCTCTTCCTCAATTCCAACGGATTTTTCTTTTTTTGGCTCTCGCGATCGTGCTCTGGCGGTATCCAATTCTACACTCGTACCCTGCGCCAGCGTGATGGGAGATATCGTCGATATCTTGCCAGGGACGGCGCTGGGCGTTTTCCTCAACCAGAATCCGGCCGCAAGCGGGCAGGCGGTCTTGGATGTCCTTTCGACTATCGAGCCGAATGCGATAGTTGGCACTAATTCTATGTCGGAACCTGAATTTCGGTCCAAGTTCGCTTTGACCGGAAAGATTGTAACAAATTCGTATCATGTCGCCTATTGGGGGCTCCTGTCGGGTCGACAGGTCGGGTTGATAGGATACTCTTCCAAGTTCACTAGCCTTTTCGACCTCTTGGAACTTCCTGCTGATGTTACCCACTATCAAAGGGGTGATGCCGCTGGACTGTCGGGAGCAATAAAGCGCGTATTAAATGGTGAATTGTTCTCCTGCCTTGCATCGCCAACCGAAACCAAGCTGGCATTTAGACAGACCAACATCAGCTATGCTGAACGCTTGGTCGCCGCTGGTCTTTTTCGAGAGATCGATCCGTTGGACCAGTCGAACATTCACCGCAGACGAAGGGAACTAGAGGTATGGAGAGCCTACTCGCTTGTTCGCCGTTGACTTTGTTTATACGCTCCACTTGGTGATATCTGAGGTGTGTAACGCCTGAAATCGCTGGAATACTGTTGGGTTGACATGAATCCTACGAAATATCTCTTGGAGAATGTTCGAAGCTATGGTTTGTTTCTCGCACAGAGACTGTACTCTGGTATTTAGATTTGCGATCATGTCGCCGGCGCCAACCATAAAGGGTGTCACGCCGTCAAAGAGCGTCATGCCTCCCTGCGGAATGCGTTCATATTCTTTAGCTTCGGTGGCCTTCATCCAAATCTCGGTTTCATAGAGCTTGATTGTGTTCATCAAGAGCGAACCCGCAAGCGCCAGCGCGCGTTCGGCTCGATCGGGAGAGAAGTCGGCGATTGTATCGCAGGCTGAGATCAGCCATCGGGTGTTCAGCCGCTGCAGCAGCAAGGGCCCACACTCCTCCCACACTTGTTGGAAGCGCTTCCAACTTCGTTTTTCAGCAATGCCGCGACGTAAAAGCACGATCAGCGCCGCATGCGTATATTCGATTTCGGTTCGGCCCACGAACTCGTGTCTCACCATATCTAAATGTTCCGCGAGATCATCCTTCCGTCCCACCGGAATCGCCGGAGCTACTCCGATGACAAGGCTGACGGCAAGCTCATGAACCTTATGGTTCAACAATCGCTTCATGCCGTCGACGGCCCCTCTGTCACGTGTCTGAAAAGGCAGCTTGATCCGAAACATCACACCTTTCTCTCGTATGTTGCGGGCTTGGAAAACGTCGCTGTGAGGGCAAGGTTCAAATTGCCTCGGTGCGATCGGTAACAAGCGATGCATCGGAGGGTACAGGCTCTCCGTCCTGGTTTAAACGCACCGCGCCCCAAGAATGCCTACGGCTGCTTCAATCGATATATAGCCATTGAACATCTCGCGGGACGCCCGCCAAAGGGTGACCGTGCCTACTCCCTTCACAAGTCGATCTCAAGAGGCAATAGGGCTAGCTGAAAGGTCGGAACCTTCCCAGGTCCACGGAGTCGGTTGAGACAACTGAAACTGAGGACCAGTAGTGAGTGAACTCACTGCGGTCCATCGGCTGAAAACCGGCTATGATCTTCTCGTAGTTTGCCGAGAGAGCATCATTTTCAGGGTCGAGTCCGGTAATCAGCACAAGGCCGGTTGGTGCGCTATCGGTAACCGTAATTGAGAGTTCCGGCCGGTAGTGTTTGAGGGTGGGCACAATCTTCCATACGTCGCCGGCCCACCCGGCGGCAAACAGTCGTGCATGGCGACGATCGATTCGGGAGCGCAATGCTTTTCTGTATTTATGAAATCTCGGAGCAGGAATTCGAACCGATGCATGCCATCCAGAAAGGCAAGATCGACGGATTTCCCAAAGATGCGAGAGAGGTCGCGTTCAGCAAAAAAGGCATCGCTGGTTTGTTGAAATAGCTGGCAGGTTGGCTTCTTGCCAATGATGTTGGTCTGACAAGAGAAAAATGGATCAACGCCAACGGTCGAACAACTCGCCAATTTAATAGTATCGCCAAATTGAACGCCGATCTCAAAATATGTATTGGGTTTCAGCTGTTTGTGGATGTCTTCCAAAAAACCAAGATATGGTTTTCCTGTAACACGTTTCCCGTAGTCGGCATCCTGCATCAATAGCTCTCCGCTTTAGCCCGCCCTAACGGCGGCATTCATTCTCCACCCATATGCTGTGTGCATTGCCCCGCTCGACTCTTCCACAATGCGAGAGCCGTGTCATGCACCACAGCTTTGCGCGAGAATGCGACAGACGAAAAAAATATCTGGCGGCGTCCCCGACTCCACGCTATGCGATACAAAGCGGCGGGGCTGGGGATTGGCACTCTAAACTGGTGATCGGTGACGGGTTTCCGTCGCTCTCGCACCACGTTAGTGTCCATATCCTTGCGCCTGGAGTTCAGTACTACCCAATGACATCCTATGTAGAGGTCGTGTCCGGACTTCGGCCGAAGATGCGGCGCGCCATTATAATGATCCAGGATCTGGTCATGGTCCTGGTCGCGGTGGCGCTGAGTCTGGGGCTTTCTCAGTCGAGACTTTCATTCGACGCGCTCTCCACGGCCGGCCTGGCGTGCTGGGCAAGTATTGTTTTTCTCAGCCATATGCTGTTTCGCTATTGCGGCCTCTACAACACCGTGTGGCGTTTCGCCTCCACGCCGGACTTCTTCAACATCCTGAAGAGCTGCGCCATCCTGACCGTCACGCTCTATGTCGTCTCGCTGGCGGTTCGATCGTTTCAGCCGGTGACCGGCCTCAACGAGCGCCAGTTCATCGTCTTTTTCCTCGTCTCCTTCACCATCATATCGGCGCCTCGGCTCTATTACCGGTTCCTGCGCGACGGGGCGAGCTGGCGAATCCTGAGCCGCAACGCAAACAATGCGGCGATCAAACAAGCGCTGTTCGTCGGCAGGCTTGGCGAAGCAGACGTCATCATCCGCTTCACACGCACGGCCGAGCCGGCCGAATATTCCATCGCCGGCATCATGGCCATCGAGAACGGCGCGCCGTTGGGCACGCAGATACAGGGCGTTCCGGTGGTGGCCGTGCGGCCCCGCCTGGTCGAGGTCCTCGAAGAATATGCAAGAGGCACCAAAAGCCTCGACATGCTGATTTTCGGCAATGGCACCGAACGCGAGATCGAGGAATATTCGGAACTGGTCCGTGTCGCCCGTCACAGCGGTATCGCCGTCGTCCAATTCTCCGGCGTTTCGGAGCTCGGCCAAGGCGGAAAGCTGGTACTCGACGCTGTCGAGATGGAAACCATCCTGCGCCGCTCCACAGTTGCTTCCGATATGGAGCGGATCGGCGGCTTTATCGGTGGCAAGCGCGTCCTGGTCACCGGCGGCGCCGGCTCAATCGGTCGCATCCTGGTCAAGCGGTCGCTGGAACTTGGCGCGCAGGCGGTTCTGGTCGCCGATATCTCGGAGTTCGGTATTTTCCAGCTCGACCAGCAGGTTGACGAAAAGGACCATGTCCGGCTCAAGAGCCGCATCGTCGATGTCACAGACCGGCGCCAGATCACCCGCGTCGTCAGCGATTTCAAGCCCGACATCATCTTCCATGCCGCCGCGCTCAAACATGTGCCGCTGCTCGAAGAAAATTGGGAATCGGCGATCCAGACCAACATTTTGGGCACCCTCGTCTGCGCCGAGGTTGCCGCCAAATGCGGGGTGCCGCAGTTCCTGCTGATTTCCAGCGACAAGGCGGTCGATCCGACCTCGGTGCTCGGTATGACGAAACGCGCCGCCGAGCAGATCGTCTCTTCGCTGCACGAAACGCACGCCACCGGGCCCAGCGGCCGTCGCTCCGGCACCAAGTTCATCGCCGTGCGGTTCGGCAATGTCTTCGGCTCCAATGGCTCGGTCGCCACCATCTTCCAGGCGCAGATCGAGGCCGGCGGTCCGGTCACCATCACCGATCGCCGCATGACCCGCTACTTCATGACGGTGGCCGAAGCCGTCGACCTCGTCATCATGTCGGCGGCCGACGCCGAGCGGCGCCAGGGCAAGGACGACTACGCCATCTACATGCTCGACATGGGCAAGCCGGTGCCGATCCTCGAAGTCGCTGAAACCATGATCCGCATGGCCGGCAAAAGCCCCTACACCGACATTCCGATCCGTTTCACCGGGATCAGGCCGGGCGAGAAGCTTCACGAGGTGCTGCATGGCGGCAATGAGGAGATCGTCGCGCTGGATATCCCCAAGATCTTCGGCCTCAGGACCGATGTCGTGGGATGGCCCAAGGTCCAGGCGGCGCTGACATTGCTGCAGGCGGCCATGCGCGATCAGGACAAGGCCTCGGCGCTCGCCGTCATGGCCGGCCTCTATCAGGCGGAAGAGCCTCCAAGTGACGCACGCCGGGAAACCGTTGCGAAAACAGTCGGGCAAGCTGGTTAGAGCAATTCCAGGAAAAGTGTGGAGCGGTTTTCCGTCCGGGATTGCGTCAAAACAAAGAGCCTGTCCTGATCGACCGGGATTGGCTATTGAAACCGATCCGATGGCCGTTCCCAGGCGTTTGCAGATGATTTTGAACCAGTGAGCAGACAAGATCAGCGCGTGGCCGTGCTGCTGGGCACCAAAGATGGCGCGGCTTTCCTTGACGAGCAGCTCGCGTCGCTGGCTGCGCAATCGCATCCTGTTGTCGACCTCTGGGTTTCCGACGACGGTTCGACAGACGGCACTTCGGCCATTATCGGCGCCTGGCAGAGCCGCTGGTCCAAGGGCCGGTTGACCCTGTCGAATGGTCCTCGCCAAGGCTTTGCCGCCAATTTCCGCGCGATGATCATCGATCCGCGCATCGAGGCCGACTACTACGCCTTCTGCGACCAGGACGACATCTGGGAGCCGGACAGGCTGGAGAGCGCCATTGCCTGGATGCAAGGGCACGACGCCGGAACGCCGCTGCTGTTTTGCTCCAGAACCGCAACCATGTCCGAAACCGGAGCAGCGCAAGGGTATTCGCCGCTGTTCCAGCATCCACCCGCATTTCGCAATGCGCTTGTGCAAAGCATTGCCGGCGGCAACACGATGATGATCAACCGCGCCGCGCGAAAGTTGCTGGCAAAGGCATCGGCAAGGACCGAGTTCGTCAGCCATGACTGGTGGACCTATCTGATCGTCACGGCTGCCGGCGGCATTGTCCGCTATGACCCGCGACCGCTGGTGCGCTACCGCCAGCATGAGGCAAACCTGGTCGGCGCCAACGTGTCGTGGAAGGCGAGGCTGTCGCGGCTGGGGCGCCTGTTCAGGGGCGAGTTCGCCGTCTGGACCGATCACAATCTGAGCGGCCTGGCGGTCAATCGCGACATCCTCTCGAGGGATGCCGCCGCCTGTCTCGGCCTGTTCATCAGGGCACGAAAGGGCGGTATCCTGCGACGCCTGCGCCTTCTCAGGAAAAGCGGCGTCTACCGGCAGACGCTGGCTGGGACGCTTGGGCTCTATCTGGCCTTCATCTGGCGGCGGATCTAGAGCATGCAGACACGGCCATGAGGGAACCCAAGCGAGCTTTCGACCTGGCGGTGGCGGCGCTGCTGCTGCCACTGGCCTCGCCTTTCGTCCTGCTTGCCATGCTGGCAATCAGGACGACGTCGCCTGGACCGGCACTCTTCTCTCAAACCCGTGTCGGCCAGCACGGGGTGCCGTTTGCCTGCCACAAGCTGCGCACGATGGTTGTGGGAACGCCGTCTCTGCCCTCGCATCAGGCGCCGGCAATTTCCGTCACTGCCGTCGGCAAGGTGCTGCGGAAATTCAAGATCGACGAGCTGCCGCAGCTCTGGAACGTGCTCAAGGGCGAGATGAGCCTGGTTGGGCCGCGTCCATGCCTGCCCACGCAAACCGAATTGATCGAACGCCGCAGGCAATTGGGTGTGCTTGCCGCACTTCCGGGCATTACCGGGCTGGCACAGATGAAAGGCATCGACATGTCGGATCCGAAACTCTGCGCCGAAACGGATGCCGAATATCTCAGGGGGGCCTCGATCGGACTCGACGTCAAAATCCTGCTTGGCACAATCTACCGGACCTGACGGGCCTGTCGTGCAAGTTCCTCAATCCGGCCGAGCGTGTCGGTTTCCGGCATCCAGCCTTCCGAGATCAGCAGTGACGGGTCGCAAATCTGTGTCGCCATGGAAGCGTCGTACGCTGCTTTTCTGCCAAGCAGTGTGGCGAACAGCCTGAATGGCCAGGCCGGCACAGGAACGAGCCGGGTCGGAACGTCGTATCCGTGCCTGAATGCAGTCAAGATTTCGAACATCGCAACGGGGGAAGCATCGCCCAGGACATAGGTCGGGCGCGGTGGCGTGGGACGAGTCAAAAGATGCGCCACGGCGCCAGCCACCGCGTCGCGCGATATCAGCGAACGAACTGCGGTGAAAGCGCCTAAGGGCAATGGTAAGGCAATGGCGGCAGCCCGCATCATTCCACGCAGGTTTCCCTTCATGCCTTCGCCATAGACCGGCGGCAGGCGCAGCGCCGTGGCATCGGAGGGCCTGGACGCATAGGCTTCCAGTGTCTTGATCTCGCCTTCGCGTTTCGAGCGCCCGTAGGCGCATTGCGGGGCAGGGAGCGTCGCCTCGCTGATCGTTCCGCTGAAACCGGGACCGGCTACTGCCCGGATCGACGACAGATAGATGAAGCGCCCGCTTGTCCGCGAGGCGGCCGCGCGCGCCAGCTGCGCGGTCAGTGTCGCGTTGGCTGCCATGAAGTCGGCTTCGCTCGCCTTGCGGTCATTGTTGAGCGCCGCACAGTGGACGACATGGGTGATATCTCGCATCAGCGCCTGGTATGCCTGAGCCGGTGCGTCGAAGTCCGGCAACAAAACCGCATCGCTCACGGGATCGAGCCGTTCCGGGTGGCGCGATGCCATGCGCACCCCGAACCCGGCTTCGCGCAGCTGGTTGACGACCTGCCTGCCGATGAAACCCGTCGCGCCTGTGACCAGCACTTTCACGGCCGGCTTGCCTGGGGCGCCGGGGCCTGTTGTTCCGGCAGCATTTGTTGCCGGCCCGATGCAAGATATGTCCCGGACACCAGGAACACCATCAGTGTGGCATCGAGGATGTCGTGGCCGACCAGGATGCCGGTCAGGCCGCCGATGAGGTAGGTGATCGCAGTGACGACAATCATCGTGGCGCCGAACCGCTCGATCGCGTCCGTGCTGGTGCGCAGCACGATGGCCGCGTTTCTCGCGGCAACGAAGAACACAGCCGCGAGCGTTACGGCTCCAAGCAGCCCGGCCTCCACCAATGCAGTCAGGAAGCCATTGTGAAAATGGCTGAAGCCCGTGGACGGCATGTGGAACTGATTGTGGAATCCATCCTTTATCAGCTCACGGCTTGCAGCAATGCCGTGACCGAAAATCGGCATGTCGTGGAAGGCGCTCAGCCCAATCTGCCAAAGTGCTGCGCGCAAGCCGAGCGCGGTCGTGTGGTCGCCCTTCGTGGCGAGCGCATCCCAGTCGCTGAACAGGAAGGCCGCGCGCTCGGAAATGATGGGGAGACCAATGACCGCGATGACGATGCCGATCGCGCCCGCTATCAGCAAAAGCCGAATGGCGTTTCTGTTGTTGAGCTTGCGACGGTTGATCAGCAGGACCGCGATGCCGGCCACCAGCATCGCCAGCCAGATGATCCGCGACCCCGAATAGACAATGGCGACCGCGCCGGCCAGTGTCGCGCAGGCCAGCAACGCCCTGTTCTTTTCGACACCCGATAAGGCGCCTGCCAGGCACATCATCATGCTGAGGCAGGCGACGGTCGCGAACACGATCGGATTGCCGGCGCCGCCTTCGGCCCGTATGCCCAGCCCGTGATATTGCACGACCGCCAGCAGCACGGCGCCAAAACAGGCGGCGGCGCTCGCCAGCACGACGATGCGCGTCAGCGTGGTTTTCTCGGTAATGCTCCAGGTCGCGTATGAGACAGGGAAAAACAGGAAGGTGATCAGCCCTGCCAGATGCGGCGCATCCCTGGCGATCGAATTGTTGACGATGGAGGCGAGCACGCTGGCTGCGCAATAGGCATAGATGGCCACCGTCATCGCGGTCATCGGCCGGTCGATGTTGAAACGCCGTCTTTTCAGCGCAAGCAGAAGCACCGACCACAGGCCGCCGCCATTGAATAAAAAGCTGACCGCCGATCCCAGCACCGGCGGGAAAAAGAAGCACAGGATGGAGAAGGTGATGTTGATCCGTGACGGCGAAACGTGCTGCTTGATGGCGGAAATCGGGGTCAATGCTCTGGTTCACAATGCGCTGGGTCGCTTGGCGACGGACGATGTTTTGGCGGCGGCATTTGCGGCATGCCGCCCGGCGCAGGTTCAGGAGCCGGTATAGCGGCTGGATGCGGTTTTCGAAAGTGCGACGAGGTCGGGCCGGCATTTCTTTCGGTTCAGGCAAGATTTTTCCCGGCCTTTGAAGGCTATCGCTCCGTCGGGCAGGAATTTCCGGATTCTAGGCTTTTCATGGAAAATTCGTTGCCGATCGGTGTGGCCGCCGGCCTTTCCAGCGTTGTTATATCAGGTGGCGATCTGCTAGAACGCCGGCACGAACCGATAGTGTCCAGCAGTGAAGCTTGAACCGGGCGGCTGAAAAGGACGCCCGATCCATCTGATGCAAGGTCTGGATTGCACGAGAGAACGCTCACAGTCCATGAACATCGCGCTTACGCACCTGCAGCGGCTCGAGGCCGAGTCCATCCACATCTTCCGTGAGGTTGCGGCCTCCTTCTCCAAGCCGGTGATGCTCTATTCCGTCGGCAAGGATTCCTCCGTGCTGATGCATCTGGCGATGAAGGCCTTCTATCCGGCCAAGCCGCCTTTCCCCTTCCTGCATGTCGACACCACCTGGAAGTTCCGCGAGATGATCGCCTTTCGCGACCAGATGGCGCAGAAGCTCGGCTTCGACCTGCTGGTCCACGTCAATGAAGACGGCGTGCGCGACGGTATCAACCCCTTTGACCATGGCTCGAACACCCACACCCATGTCATGAAGACGGTGGCGTTGCGCCAGGCGCTCGACAAATACGGCTTTGACGCTGCCTTCGGCGGGGCTCGGCGCGACGAGGAGAAGTCGCGCGCCAAGGAGCGCATCTTTTCCTTCCGCAACGCCGAGCATGTCTGGGACCCGAAGAACCAGCGGCCGGAGATGTGGAAGATCTTCAACACCCGCATCGCGCCGGGCGAATCGATCCGCGTGTTTCCGCTGTCGAACTGGACCGAGCTCGATATCTGGCAGTACATTCTGCAGGAAAACATCCCGATCGTGCCGCTCTATTTCGCCAAGGAGCGGCCGGTGGTCGAACGCGACGGCATGCTGATCATGAAGGATGACGATCGCATGCAATTGCGCCCCGGTGAGACGATGGAGAACCGTCTGGTGCGTTTCCGCACGCTCGGCTGTTATCCGCTGACCGGCGCCATCGAATCCGACGCCGACACGCTCGAAGCCATCGTCGGCGAGATGCTGACGGCGCGCACCTCCGAGCGCCAGGGCCGCCTCATCGACCGCGATGAAGCCGGCTCGATGGAAAAGAAGAAGCGCGAGGGATATTTCTGAGCATGCGCCATATCCTGGCCAAGAGCCTCGCTCCCACCGACGGCGTGCGCGAATACATGGCGGCGCAGGAGAAGAAGTCGCTGCTGCGCTTCCTCACCTGCGGCTCGGTCGACGACGGCAAGTCGACGCTGATCGGCCGTCTTCTGTCCGACACAAAGCAGATCTTCGAGGACCAGCTCGCCGCACTCGAGCGCGATTCCCGCAAGCACGGCACCACTGGCGACGACATCGACTTCGCGCTTCTGGTCGACGGCCTCGAGGCCGAGCGCGAGCAAGGCATCACCATCGACGTCGCCTACCGCTTCTTCGCCACGCCCAAGCGCAAGTTCATCGTCGCCGACACCCCCGGCCATGAACAGTACACCCGCAACATGGCGACCGGCGCATCGACTGCCGATCTCGCCATCGTGCTGATCGATGCGCGCCAGGGTGTGCTGCGCCAGACCCGGCGCCACTCGATCATCGCTTCGCTGCTCGGCATCCGCCATATCGTGCTTGCCGTCAACAAGATCGACCTCGTCGATTTCGACCAGGCGGTGTTCGACCGTATCGTCGAGGATTACCGGCAGTTCTCGCACGAGCTCGGCTTCCAGACGATCGTGCCGATCCCGATGTCGGCCCGCTATGGCGACAATGTCACCAGCCGCTCCGGCAAGACGGCGTGGTATTCCGGCCCGTCGCTGATCGAGCATCTCGAAACCATATCGGTCGACGAGGCCGCGGTCGAACTGCCGTTCCGGTTTCCGGTGCAGTATGTCAACCGGCCCAATCTCGACTTCCGCGGCTTTGCCGGCACCATCGCGTCCGGCTCCGTCGCGCAGGGCGACGAGGTGGTGGTCGCCAAATCCGGCAAGGCCTCGCGGGTCAAGCGCATCGTCGCGCAAGGCGGCGATCTTGCCCAGGCGGTGGCCGGCCAGGCCATCACCCTTGTGCTCGATGACGAGGTCGAGGTCTCCAGAGGCAACATGCTGGTGTCGCCGGCGGCACGGCCGCAGGTCGCCGACCAGTTCGCCGCCAACATCGTCTGGTTCGACGAGGCAGCGCTGCTGCCGGGACGCTCCTATATACTGCGCACCGAGACCGACCAGACCAGCGCCACCGTCACCGACCTGAAATACCGCGTCAACGTCAACGACTTCGCTCGCGAGGCGGCGAAGTCGCTCGAGATGAACGAAGTCGGCATCTGCAATATCTCGACCCGGGCGCCGATCGCCTTCGACACCTTCGCCGACAACCGCGATACCGGCGCCTTCATCCTGATCGACCGCATCACCAATGCCACGGTCGGCGCCGGCATGATCCTGCATACCTTGCGCCGCGCCGAAAACATCCACTGGCAGTCGCTCGATGTCGGCAAGCGCGGCCGTTCCGACTTGAAGAGCCAGCGTCCCGCCGTGTTCTGGTTCACCGGCCTTTCCGGTTCGGGCAAGTCGACCATCGCCAACCTGCTCGAGAAGAAGCTGTTCGCTTCCGGGCGCCACACCTACATTCTCGACGGCGACAATGTCCGCCACGGCCTCAACCGGGATCTCGGCTTCACCGACGCCGATCGGGTCGAAAACATCCGCCGTGTCGCCGAAGTGGCAAAGCTGATGGCCGATGCCGGGCTGATCGTCATCGTCTCCTTCATTTCCCCCTTCAGCGCCGAGCGGCGCATGGCCAGGGAGTTGATGGCCGACGGCGAGTTCGTCGAAGTGTTCGTCGATACGCCGTTCGAGGAATGCGCCCGACGCGACCCGAAAGGCCTTTACGCACGGGCGCTGAATGGCGAGATCAAGAACTTCACCGGCGTCGATTCCCCGTATGAAGCTCCCGAAAATCCCGAAATCCATCTCAAGACACTCGGCAAGACGGCCGAGGAGATGGTAGAGGCTCTGGAACACTGGCTGAATGAGCGCGACATTGCCGAAGACCAATATGACAGCGGCGGCGGCATCTGACGACGAAGTGATGCTCGACGTGTTCGAGCGCCTGGCGCTCGAAGCCGGACGCGAGGTGATGCGGGTCTTCAAGGCCGGCTGCGCGGTCGACAGCAAGTCGGACTCCTCGCCGGTCACGGAAGCCGACCGCGAGAGCGAGACGATCATCCTCGCCGGCCTGCGTGCGGCCTATCCCGACATTCCCTGCGTGGCCGAGGAAGAGGTCGCCGAAGGCATTGTGCCGCCCGATCTGGATGGCGCCTTCTTCCTGATCGATCCGCTCGATGGAACGAAGGAATTCGTCAACCGCCGGACCGATTTCACCGTCAACATCGCGCTTGTCCGGCACGGCGTGCCGGAGATCGGCGTCGTCTTCGCACCGTGCAGCGGGCGGTTCTTCTCTGGACGGCCGGGCTGGGCCGAAGCAATCGAGGTCGATGGCGACTTCCGTATCGTCGGCCGCCGGCGGATTTCGGTTAGGAGGGCGGTCACGCCGCTGGCGGTCGTTGCCAGCCGCTCGCACAACACCCCGGAGACCGAAGCCTTCATCAAGGATCTCGGCGCCGCCGAGATCGTCTCGGTCGGCTCATCGCTGAAATTCTGCCTGCTCGCCGCAGCCGAAGCCGACATCTATCCGCGCTTCGGCCGCACCATGGAATGGGACACGGCGGCCGGCGACGCCGTACTGCGCGCCGCCGGCGGCATGACGCGCACGCTGGACGGCGAGCCGCTCACCTATGGCAAGCGCAAACAGAGCGACGACGAGGATTTCGCCAACCCGCATTTTATTGCGAGCGGGAAGGCGGCGGACGCGGCGTAACTTACGCCGCCGCTACATGCGCCGAGTTCGAGCCAATGTAGTTGCGGATCGTCTCGATGATGCGGTCCTGGTCGGCTTCGCTGAGATAGGGATGCATCGGCAGGCACAGGATGCGCTTCGGCAGTTCCTCCGAAACCGCAAGCCCGGTCGGCGTGCGCGGATAGTCGCGATAGGCGACCTGCTCGTGCAGCGGCTTCACATAATAGATCACCGAAGGGATGCCCTTTTCGCCGAGATGCGCCCTCAACCCGTCGCGCTTCGGCGTCTCGATGGCGTATTGCGCCCAGGCCGAGCGGCCACCGCCCAGATTGCGTGACGTCTTGACGATGTCGCCGAGACCTTCGGCGTAGCGCTTGGCCACCACCTGGCGGGCGACCATCTCGTCTTCGAGGATGGCGAGTTTCTCGATCAGGATCGCCGCCTGGATCGTGTCGAGGCGTGAATTGATGCCGACGCGGACATTGTCATACTGCGTCTCGCCCTTACCGTGGAACGCAAACGAGCGCAGCTGGTCGGCCAGCGCGTCGTCATTGGTGAACATCGCGCCGCCATCGCCGTAGCAGCCCAGCGGCTTGGCCGGATAAAAGCTGGTCGAGCCGACATGGCCGAAGGCGCCGCACATTGTGCCGTCGGCCGAACCGCCGATCGACTGCGCCGCATCCTCGATCACCAGCAGCCCTTCGCGCTTGGCAATCGCCATGATCGCCTCGTAGTCGGCGGCAAGCCCGAACAGGTCGACGGGAATGATCGCCTTCGGCTTCAGCCGGCCTTCCTTCTTGATCATGGCGATCGCCGCCTCGAGGCTGGCGATGTCGATGTTGTAGGTCTCGGCGTCCACATCGACGAAAACCGGTTCGGCCTTGGCAAGCGCCACCACTTCCGCCGTCGCGGCAAAGGTGAAGCTCGGCACGAACACCGCGTCGCCGGGGCCGATACCGGCGGCAAACAGCGGCAACAGCAGCGCGTCGGTGCCGTTGGCGCAGGCCACGACATGCTTGGTGCCGATATACGCTGCGAGCTTGTTTTCGAATTCGGTGACTTGCGGTCCGAGGATATAGCGGCCTTCCTCGACGACATTGTCGATCGCGGCCTTCAGCCGGTCGCGGATACGTTCGCGCTGCGCGCCAAGATCGATGAACTGCATGTCGGCCTCAAAACGGTGTGGTGCGGGCTGCCCCGGGGACAATGACACGCACAGAAACAACAACTTAACCGGGCCGCTGGTACCAGAGTTGGGCCGGTCTAGAAAGCCGGACCGGCCGCGGGACGGGTTGTCTAGGTGTCGCAGCCTGTTACTTCAGGCTTTCCCTGCATTGCCGCAAGATGCCGGAAATCCGGGCTTCGCCGCCTATTAATCCGGCTGATCAGTGCGTCTTTCCGGCTCGCGGAAACATAAAGTGATCGGCTGCTTGCAGCGGCTGGCGGCGGACTAAGCGTGGATCAGGCGATTTCGTGCCGCCAGGGCGGGTTGGCGCCGGCCCGCGACACGGTCACCGCCGCCGCTTTGGCGCCGAGCGCCAGCGCCTGACGGATGGCGTCCTCCGAAAGGCCGCCGATCCCGGCCTTGGTGAGCAGGCCTTGCTCGTGCAGCGAGGCCAGAATGCCGGCATTGAAAGTGTCGCCGGCGCCGACCGTGTCGACCACCTCGACTTTCTCAGGCGTCACCGAGACCTTGTGTTCCCTGCTGTAGCCGACGGCACCTTCGCTGCCGTGGGTAACGACGATCAGCTTCGGGCCGCGATCCAGCCAGTTGCGGATGACGTCCTCATGCGAGCCGGCCTCGCCGAACCAGTGCAGATCCTCATCCGATAGCTTCACGATGTCGGCCATCGCCATCATCGAGCGGATGCGCCGGAGGTGCTTGGCTTTGTCGGGGATGAAGTTCGGCCGGATGTTGGGGTCGAGCATCATGACGCGGCGTTGGTGCTCGCGTTTCATGAATTCTTCGTAGGCAGCACCCGCCGGATCCGAAATCAGGCTGATGGCGCCAAACAGCATGGCTTCGATCTCGGCGCCCAGTTTCGGCAGATCCTCTGTCGTCAGCATGCGCCCGGCGGTGTTTTCGTCGTAGAAAGTGTAGGTCGCCTGGCCGTTGGTGAGCCGCACGAAGGCGAGCGTGGTCGGGCGAGGGGAGGTGTGCGCATAGGTGGAGCTGACCTTGCTTGCGCCGAGCGCCTCGCGGAACTGGCCGCCGAACAGATCCGACGACAGGCCGGAAAAGAAGCCGGCGGGCGCGCCGAGGCGGCCAAGCGCGATCGCCGTGTTGAACACCGCGCCGCCGACATAGGGCGCAAAGGCCGGCTCGCCCTGTGTCGTGGTGCGCGGCAGCATGTCGATCAGGGCTTCGCCGCAGCAGAGGATCATGATTTCTTGTTCTCCGGCGGATAGATCACGCCCTTGCGGATGATGATGTTGGCGTAGAGCCGGGGTTCGCTGGTCGCGACGATCGCATATGCCGACCGGACGCGTGCATAGAAGTCGGCGCCCGCCAGCGCAACCACCTTGCGGCCCGGCGCGCGCCTGGTGCAGATCGTTTCGATTTCATGGTGGACCGGATCGGCGACCGAGGGATCGCCTTTGACCGAGGCACGAAACAGCGCTTCCGGCACGAAATCATCCACCGGCAGAACGCTCAAAATGGCGTCAAGCACCGGTATGAGGTGAAGACCGTCGGCGCGGATCAGCCGGTTTGCCTGTTCTTCCGCCGGATAGTTGCCGTCGACAAGCGCGATCTCGTCGCCATGGCCCATGGCGCGCAATGTCGCCAGAAGCTCCGGACCGAGCAGCGACGGAATACCGATCAGCATTCAGGTGCTCCGGGAAATGGTGGTCGAACCGATGAGGAAGCGTTCGGACAGCGGCAGGCTGGCGCCGCCCAGCGCCCGGGCATGGATGCCGACGGTGCCTTCGCGCACCACCGGAAGCTTCAGGCCTTCGCCGTCAATGGTGTCGATCGCCTGCCTGACGGCATCGACGAGCCGGCGGCGTACGGCGAGCGGCATCCAGCCATCGATCACCGCGGCCTCGAAATCGATCACCGAGGACGCCGCGACAATGGCGTAGGCAAGCGCCTGCGAGGCGGTGGCAATCCAGTCGTCCAGATCGGCGCCGATCTCGCCCCATTCCTGCGGCGAGGTCCAGAGATAGGAGCCGTCAATGCCGCGTGCGTTAAGCGCCTTTTCCAGCATGGCGATCGAGGCGACGTCGATGAGCTGCGTCGGCTTGCCGTCTGGTCCCGGCACCGGCATCGAACCCAGCGCCCCGGCATTGCCTGTCGGTCCGCCAAAAAGCCGGCCATTGAGCACGATGCCGCCGCCGGCAAAGGCGCCGATATAGAAATAGACGAAGTCGCGCGAGCCGCCGGTCTGGCCGAACACCAGTTCGGCGCCGCAGGCGGAGGTGGCGTCATTCTGCAGATAGACCGGGAATTCGCATTGCGACTGGATGTCGGCGCGGATGTCGCGGTGGCGCCATTCGTCCATGATATCGCGCGGCGCACCTGCCGTGTCGGCCCAGTTCCACAGTTCGAACGGCATGGCGATGCCGAGCCCGGCAATGCGCTTGTCCTGCGCAGGTGTCAGTTCGGCGCGCATCGTCTTCATGCCTTCGGTGACGAACTCAACCGTCTCGCGCGGCGCCGGATAGCGATAGGAATGCTGCAGCATGGAACGCACAGTTCCGAGGAAATCGATCAGCACCAGTTCGGCGCTGCGGCGGCCGATCTTGAGGCCGATGAAGAAGGCGCCTTCGGGGTTCAGCGCCATCGGGATGGAGGGCTGGCCGATCTTGCCGCGCAACGGCGCCTGGCGCAGCAGCAGGCTGTCCTCCTCCAGTTCGCGCATGATGACCGAGACGGTCTGCGCTGAAAGCCCGGTCATGCGCGCAATGTCTGATTTGGCCAGGCTGCCATGCTGGCGAACCAACGACAGCACCAGCCGCTCATTGTGGTCGCGCATGCCGCTCTGGTTGGTGCCACGGTGGAGACGGCTGGCGGCCGCCTCGGGCGAACCGTGCCTCGCAATGCCGGTCTCCACCCTTGTTCCTCCCTTGGTTTATTCTTACTGCTTTTGCGGCAGAATGAGTGAACCACGCAAAGCTGTCAATAATAAATAAGAGTGATTTAATTATTGACAGGCGGCTCCCGCTGGTGTCATTTGAGGGCGCGTCCACACTGGGAGAACTTCAGTGGATGCGCTCGAGATGCCGGTTGGCGGCATCCGCATGGTTCCATGGGAGGAAGATCGTGACCAAAGCATTATTGAAGTCCACCGTGTTCGCCGCGGCGGGCCTCGGCCTGATGGCGTTTGCTTCGACAGCATCGGCCGCCGGCGTCGGCGCCTGCCTGATCACCAAGACCGACACCAACCCCTTCTTCGTCAAGATGAAGGAGGGCGCGACCGCCAAGGCCAAGGAACTTGGCGTCGACCTCAAGACCTATGCCGGCAAGATCGACGGCGACAGCGAGAGCCAGGTGGCGGCGATCGAAAGCTGCATCGCCGACGGCGCCAAGGGCATCCTGATCACCGCGTCCGACACCAAGGGCATCGTGCCGACGGTGAAGAAGGCGCGTGACGCCGGCCTGCTGGTGATCGCGCTCGATACCCCGCTGGACCCGATCGACGCCGCCGACGCGACCTTCGCGACGGACAATCTGGAAGCCGGCAAGCTGATCGGCGCCTGGGCAGCCGCGACCCTCGGCGACAAGGCCAAGGACGCCAAGATCGGTTTCCTCGACCTGACCCCCTCACAGCCGACCGTGGATGTGCTGCGCGACCAGGGCTTCATGATGGGCTTCGGCATCGACGTGAAGGATCCCAACAAGATCGGCGATGAGGACGATGCCCGCATCGTCGGCCACGACGTCACCAACGGCAATGAAGAAGGCGGCCGCAAGGCGATGGAAAACCTTCTGCAGAAGGACAACTCCATCACCGTCATCCACACCATCAACGAGCCCGCCGCTGTCGGCGCCTACCAGGCGCTCAAGGCGGTCGGTCTCGAAAGCCAGGTGCTGATCGTCTCGGTCGATGGCGGCTGCCCCGGCGTGAAGTCGGTGACCGAAGGCGTCATTGGCGCCACCTCGCAGCAATACCCGCTGCAGATGGCGGCACTCGGCATCGAGGCGATCGCCGCCTTCGCCAAGGACGGCGCCAAGCCGAAGCCGACCGAAGGCAAGAACTTCTTCGACACCGGCGTCAACCTCGTCACCGACAAGCCGGCCAATGGCGTGAAGTCGATCGACACCAAGGAAGGCCTCGCCAAGTGCTGGGGCTGATGGCTGCCTGACAGCCAGCGGCAAGCTGACGGCCGGGGGCTTGATCCCCGGCCGCTTCGGGTGGACGATGCGTCACGCGAATAATCCCGGCAGCAGACCGGACAGGCGCGAGCGGGTATCGGCATGGAGCTGAAGCCCAGGGGAGGAAACATGGCTCAAGCACAGGAATTCGAGAAGGTTCTCTCGAGCAGCGACACAAGCGTTGCCGCCTTTGACGAGCACAAATCGGCCGTCAAGCGCATCCAGCATTTCCTGCACTCCACGCCGGCGGCGGTGCCGCTGATTGTGCTGGTCCTGTCGATCGTAATTTTCGGCATCGCCATTGGCGGGCGTTTCTTCTCATCCTATACGCTGACGCTGATCCTGCAGCAGATCGCCATCGTCGGCATCCTCGGTGCCGCGCAGACGCTGGTCATCCTGACCGCCGGCATCGACCTGTCGATCGGCGTGATCATGGTGATTTCAGCCGTGATCATGGGCAATTGCGCGGTCAGCTACGGCATGCCGGCCGTGCTCGCAGTGCCCATCGGGCTTGCCGCCGGCGCAGCCTGCGGCCTGCTCAACGGTTTGCTGGTCGCCTACATGAAGCTGCCGCCGTTCATCGTCACGCTCGGCACCTGGAACATCGTCATGGCGACGAACTTCATCTATTCGGCTAATGAGACGATCCGCGATACCGACGTCGACGCCCAGGCGCCGCTGCTGCATCTCTTTGCCCTGAGTTTCAAGATCGGCACGGCGGTGCTCACACTGGGCGTCATCGCCACGGTCGTGCTCGTTTTGATCCTCTGGTACGTGCTCAATCACACCGCCTGGGGCCGCCATGTCTACGCCGTTGGCGATGATCAGGAGGCGGCGAAGCTGTCTGGTATCCAGACCAAGAAGGTGTTGATGACGGTCTACACCCTTGCCGGGTTGATCGCCGCTTTCGCTGCCTGGGTTTCCATCGGCCGCAACGGCTCGATCTCGCCGTCAGCCGCCGTCACCGACTACAACCTGCAGGCGATAACCGCGACGGTGATCGGCGGCATTTCACTGTTCGGCGGGCGCGGCTCAATTCTGGGCACGCTTTTCGGCGCGATGATCGTCGGCGTCGTCTCGATGGGCCTCAACATGCTGGGCGCCGATCCGCAATGGAAGGTGCTGCTCACCGGTGTGCTGATCATCGGCGCCGTGGCGATCGACCAATGGATCAGAAAGGTTTCGGCATGACCGTGGAACCCATCCTCACCGCGCGCGGCCTGATCAAGCGCTATGGCCGTGTCACCGCCCTCGACAATGCCGACTTCGACCTCTACCCCGGCGAAATCCTGGCCGTCATCGGAGACAATGGCGCCGGCAAATCATCGCTGATCAAGGCGATTTCCGGCGCCGCCGTGCCCGACGAAGGCGAGATCCGTCTTGAAGGCAAGGCTGTCGCTTTTAAATCGCCCATGGAGGCGCGCGAGGCGGGCATCGAGACGGTCTACCAAAACCTGGCTTTGTCGCCGGCCCTGTCGATCGCCGACAACATGTTCCTCGGCCGCGAGATCCGCAAACCCGGCTTCCTCGGCGACTGGCTTCGTATGCTCGACCGGCCCGCAATGGAAAAGCGCGCCCGCGACAAGCTCACCGAGCTTGGGCTGATGACCATCCAGAACATCAGCCAGGCGGTGGAAACGCTGTCGGGCGGCCAGCGTCAGGGCGTTGCGGTGGCGCGCGCCGCCGCTTTCGGCAGCCGCGTGGTGATCATGGACGAGCCGACCGCCGCACTCGGCGTCAAGGAGAGCCGCCGCGTGCTGGAACTGATCCTCGACGTCAAGAAGCGAGGCCTGCCGATCGTGCTGATCTCGCACAATATGCCGCATGTCTTCGAGGTTGCCGACCGCATCCATATCCATCGGCTCGGCCGCCGCCTCTGCGTCATCGATCCCAAGCAATATACCATGTCCGACGCCGTCGCCTTCATGACGGGAGCGAAGGTTCCGCCGGAGGCTGCACTCGCTGCCTGATCCGCTCGACGGATAAATTGCCGCAGGGGAACTGGCGGCATGCTGGTCTAAATCGATTGAACGTATGTTGCGATGCACTAGGATAGGCTGGGACTGAGAGCGAAAGCCGGTATGATCGCAGCACGATCACGAGAGGCAGTATGACGCGAACAATGACAGCCAAAGCCCCCGATCTCGAAATACCCGATCCCAAGACGCTGGCCGACGAAGTCTTGCTGGCTCTCAAATACCGGGTCGGCAAAGGCACGTCCGTTGC
This sequence comes from Mesorhizobium sp. M0772, assembly GCF_040320135.1. Lineage (NCBI taxonomy): Bacteria > Pseudomonadati > Pseudomonadota > Alphaproteobacteria > Hyphomicrobiales > Phyllobacteriaceae > Mesorhizobium > Mesorhizobium sp. M0772. Next base: position 43,990 of record NZ_JAMYPB010000041.1, read on the forward strand.
TACGCAATATGATTGGCTGACCGCCTCGATCAAGGTCGTGCGCGACCGCATCGTCGATCACTGGATGCAGGCGACGCAGGAGGCCTACGCCCAGCAGGAAAAGCGCGTCTATTACCTGTCGCTCGAATTCCTCATCGGCCGGCTTATGCGCGATGCCTTCTCCAATCTCGGCCTGATGGACAATATGCGAGAAGCGCTCAAGTCGCTGGGCGTCGACCTGGACCTCATCGCCGGGCTCGAACCGGATGCGGCGCTCGGCAATGGCGGTCTTGGCCGGCTCGCCGCCTGCTTCATGGAAAGCATGGCGACCGTCGACATTCCGGCCCACGGCTACGGCATTCGCTACGCCAACGGTATGTTCCGCCAGGAGATCCATGACGGCTGGCAGGTCGAACTGCCCGAAACCTGGCTCGACCACGGCAACCCCTGGGAGTTCGAGCGGCGGGAGCGTGCCTTCGAGGTCGGCTTCGGCGGCTCGGTGGAATCGATCACCTCCAAGGATGGCCGGCTCGAGCGTCACGTCTGGAAGCCGACCGAGCATGTCCAGGCCGTCGCCTACGACACGCCGGTGGTCGGCTGGCGCGCCAACCGCGTCAACACGCTGCGGCTTTGGTCCGGCATGCCGGTCGATCCGATCCTGCTCGACAAGTTCAACGCCGGCGACCACATCGGCGCGCTGGCCGAAAGCAACAAGGCCGATGCCTTGTCGCGCGTGCTTTACCCCGCCGATTCCCACAAGGCCGGCCAGGAACTGCGGCTGCGGCAGGAATATTTCTTCTCCACCGCGTCGCTGCAGGACATCGTCCAGCGCCATCTCAGCCAGTATGGCGATCTGGCCTCGCTGCCCGACAAGGCGGCGATCCACCTCAATGACACCCATCCGGCGATCGCCGTGCCAGAGCTGATGCGCCTGCTGATGGACGTCCATGGCCTGGATTTCGACCAGGCCTGGGACATCACCAAGCGCACCTTCGGCTACACCAACCACACGCTGCTGCCCGAAGCGCTGGAAAGCTGGCCGGTGCCGCTGTTCGAACGGCTTTTGCCGCGCCACATGCAGATCGTCTACGCCATCAATGCGCAGGTGCTGCTTGAGGCGCGCGCCACCAACCAGTTCTCAAACGAGCAGATCAGCCGCATCTCGCTGATCCAGGAAAATGGCGACCGCCGCGTGCGCATGGGTAACCTGGCCTTTGTCGGCTCGCACTCGATCAATGGCGTGTCGGCGTTGCACACCGAGCTGATGAAGGAGACGGTGTTTGCCGATCTCCACAAGCTCTATCCCGATCGCATCAACAACAAGACCAACGGAATCACGCCACGCCGCTGGCTGATCCAGTGCAATCCAGGCCTCACCGCGCTCGCCCGCGCGGCGATCGGGGACCGTTTCCTCGACGACATCGACGCCATCAAGGGGCTCGAAGCCTTTGCCGGTGACGCCGCCTTCCGCGACAAGTTCGCCGCCGTCAAGCGCTCCAACAAGATCAAGCTCGCCAATCTGGTCGCCGACCGGCTCGGCATCAAGCTCGACCCGTCGGCGCTGTTCGACATTCAGGTCAAGCGCATCCACGAATACAAGCGCCAGTTGCTCAACATCCTGGAAGCGATCGCGCTCTACGACCAGATCCGCTCGCATCCCGAACAGGATTGGATGCCGCGCGTCAAATTCTTCGGCGGCAAGGCGGCGCCCAGCTACCACAATGCCAAGCTGATCATCAAACTGGCCAACGACGTCGCCAAGGTCATCAACAGCGACCCGTCGGTGCGCGGTCTGCTGAAAGTGGTGTTCGTGCCGAACTACAATGTCAGCCTGGCCGAGGTGATGATGCCGGCCGCCGACCTGTCCGAGCAGATTTCGACTGCCGGCATGGAGGCGTCGGGCACCGGCAACATGAAGTTCGCGCTGAACGGCGCCTTGACCATCGGTACGCTCGACGGCGCCAATGTCGAGATCAAGGAATGCGTTGGCGACGACAACATCTTCATCTTCGGCCTGAGCACGGCGGAAGTCGCCGAGCGGCGCAGCAATGGCTACAACCCGCGCGCCGTGATCGAGGGCTCCCCTGAATTGGCGCAGGCTGTCGCCGCGGTATCGTCGGGCGTGTTCTCGCCCGACCAGCCGGATCGCTACCGCGAGCTGGTCGACGGTCTCTACAACAGCGACTGGTTCATGGTGGCGGCGGATTTCGACGCCTATGCCGCCGCCCAGCGCGATGTCGACGCCGTCTGGCGCAACAGCCCCGATTGGTACGCGCGCGCTATCCGCAACGTTGCCCGGGTCGGCTGGTTCTCTTCCGATCGCACGATCCGCCAATATGCGAAAGAAATCTGGAACGTGCCCGCCTGATATGATTGCATGAGGCCACGACAATGGGTCTTGTGCACAAGAACTGGTTCCCAGGGAGGGACGCCGCCTGATGAAGAAACCGCGCGCGACCGCGACGACGAGCGGGTCGGACGGGCTGGCGTCAGCCGGCGATGTCGCCGCAATTGTTGCAGGCACGCATGGCGATCCTTTTGCAATCCTGGGCGTGCATGATGCCGGCAAGAGCCTGGTTGCCCGCTGCTTCGTCCCCAATGCCGAGTTCGTCACCGCATACACGCTGGCCGGCAAGAACGCCGGCGAACTCACGCGGCGCGACGACGCCGGTTTCTTCCAAGGCAGACTGTCGATCAAGAAGCGTCAGCCGCTGCGCTATCACGCCAAAAATGCCGGCGGCGACTGGTGGCTGACCGATCCCTATTCCTTCGGCCCGGTGCTCGGCCCGATGGACGACTACTATATCGCGCAAGGGTCGCACCTCAGGCTGTTCGACAAGCTCGGCGCCCATCTCCTCGACCATGAAGGCGCGTCGGGCGTCCATTTCGCCGTCTGGGCGCCCAATGCAAGGCGCGTCTCCGTGGTCGGCGACTTCAACGAATGGGACGGCCGCCGCCATACGATGCGCGACCGCCGCGACACCGGCATCTGGGAGCTGTTCATTCCCGATATCGGCGCCGGCCACCCCTACAAATACGAGATCATTGCCCCCGACGGCGTGCGCCTGCCGCTCAAGGCCGATCCGTTCGCCTTCAAGTCTGAACTGCGCCCGGCCACAGCATCCGTGACGGCGGTGCCGCCGGCGCATGAATGGGGCGACGAGGCGCATCGCAATTACTGGCGAAAGGCCGATCCGCGGCGCGAAGCCATATCGATCTACGAGGTCCATGCCGGTTCGTGGCAGCAGCACGATGATGGCAGCTTCCTGTCATGGGACGAACTCGCCAACCAGCTCATCCCCTATGCTGTCGAGACCGGCTTCACCCACATCGAGTTCCTGCCGATCTCCGAACATCCCTATGACCCGTCATGGGGTTATCAGACAACCGGACTTTATGCCCCCTCGGCGCGATTCGGCGACCCCGACGGCTTCGCCCGTTTCGTCGACGGTGCGCACCGCGCCGGCGTCGGCGTCATCCTCGACTGGGTGCCGGCGCATTTCCCGGTCGACGCGCATGGCCTGGCCAATTTCGACGGCACAGCGCTTTATGAGCATGCCGATCCGCGCAAGGGTTTTCATCCCGACTGGAACACCGCGATCTACAATTTCGGCCGCCGCGAGGTGGTGTCGTTCCTCGTCAATAACGCGCTGTTCTGGGCCGAGAAATACCATGTCGACGGTTTGCGCGTGGATGCGGTGGCCTCGATGCTCTACCTCGATTATTCGCGCAAGGCCGGCGAGTGGATCCCCAACGAGAAGGGCGGCCGCGAAAACCTCGAAGCGGTCTCCTTCCTGCAGAAGATGAACAAGGAGGTCTACGGCCACCATCCCGGCGTGATGACCATCGCCGAGGAATCGACTTCATGGCCGAAGGTCTCGGCGCCGGTGCATGAAGGCGGGCTGGGCTTCGGCTTCAAATGGAACATGGGCTTTATGCACGACACGCTGGAGTATTTCGCCAAGGAGCCGATCTTCCGCAAACATCACCACAACGACCTGACCTTCGGCCTGACCTACGCCTTCTCCGAGAATTTCGTGCTGCCGCTGTCCCATGACGAGGTCGTGCACGGCAAGGGCACGCTGCTCGGCAAGATGGCCGGCGACGACTGGCAGAAGTTCGCGACTTTGCGCGCCTTCTATGCCTTCATGTGGGGCTATCCCGGCAAGAAGCTGTTGTTCATGGGCCAGGAATTCGCCCAGCGCCGCGAGTGGAGCGAGGCGCGCGCGCTCGACTGGAACCTGCTCGACTTCCACCCGCATCGCGGCGTCTGGCAGACGGTGCGCGACCTCAACTATCTCTACCGCTCGCGCCCGGCGCTGCATGCGCGCGACTGCGAGCCGGACGGCTTCTCCTGGCTGATCGTCGACGACAAGGAAAATTCGGTCTTCGCCTGGCTGCGCAGCGCGCCCGGCGGCAACCCGATCGCCGTCATTTCCAACTTCACGCCAGTGCCGCGCGACAATTATCGCGTGCCATTGCCCAAGGTCGGCAAATGGCGCGAAATCATCAACACCGACGCTTCGGACTACGGTGGTTCGGGCAAGGGCAATGGCGGTGTGGTCGAAGCCAGGGCGGAAGGAGGAGGCATTTCGGCAACGATGCTTTTGCCGCCGCTGTCGACGATCATGCTTGAACTCGTTGCGGACTAGGTCCGTCAACTCGTTTCGGATTAGGTCCGTCGACTCGTTGCGGACCGGGCGATGCTCCAGACTGGTAATTTGGGAGGGTAAAGATGGCAGACTTGAAGAGAACCCAGCCGCTGGCGCGCGATGCCATGGCCTATGTGCTGGCCGGCGGCCGCGGCAGCCGGCTCAAGGAATTGACCGACCGCAGGGCCAAGCCGGCTGTCTATTTCGGCGGCAAGACGCGCATCATCGATTTCGCGCTGTCCAATGCGCTGAATTCCGGCATCCGCCGCCTCGGTGTCGCCACCCAGTACAAGGCGCATTCGCTGATCCGCCACCTGCAGCGCGGCTGGAACTTCCTGCGCCCGGAGCGGAACGAAAGCTTCGACATCCTGCCGGCCTCGCAGCGTGTCTCGGAAACCCAGTGGTATGAAGGCACCGCCGACGCCGTCTACCAGAACATCGACATCATCGAGGCCTATGGCCCTGAATATATGGTGATCCTAGCCGGCGACCATATCTACAAGATGGACTACGAGCTGATGCTGCGCCAGCACGTCGACGCCAATGCCGACGTCACTGTTGGTTGCCTCGAAGTGCCGCGCTTGGAAGCGACCGGCTTCGGTGTCATGCATGTCGACGGCAAGGACAACATCATCGCGTTCGTCGAAAAGCCCGCCGACCCGCCCGGCATTCCCGACAAGCCGGAATTCGCGCTGGCTTCGATGGGCATCTATGTCTTCAAGACCAAGTTCCTGATGGAGCAGCTGCGCCGCGATGCCGCCGAGCCGGGTTCAAGCCGCGACTTCGGCAAGGACATCATCCCCTACATCGTACAGCACGGTAAGGCGATCGCGCATCGCTTCGCCAAATCCTGCGTGCGCTCGACGGCCGAGAACGAGGCCTATTGGCGCGATGTCGGCACCGTCGACGCCTACTGGGAAGCCAATATCGACCTGACCGATATTACTCCCGAACTCGACCTCTACGACCGCGACTGGCCGATCTGGACCTATGCCGAATTGAAGCCGCCGGCAAAGTTCGTGCATGACGAGGATGGCCGGCGCGGTTCGGCCGTCTCCTCGCTGGTCTCAGGCGATTGCATCGTCTCGGGTGCTTCGCTGAAGCGCAGCCTGATCTTCACGGGCGCGCGCATCAACTCCTATTCGACGCTGGAAGAGGTCGTCATGCTGCCCGACGTTCATGTCGGCCGGAACGCAAAGTTGAAGCGCGTCGTCATCGACCACGGTGTAAGGATACCGGAAGGGCTGGTGGTTGGCGAAGACCCTGTTCTCGACGCCAAGCGTTTCCGGGTTTCGGAAAAGGGCATCTGCCTGGTCACGCAGGACATGATCGACAAGCTGAAGCTGTAAGACGGGGTACCATAAACGCATGCAGGTTCTGTCGGTCACGCCCGAGATATTCCCGCTGGTCAAGACCGGCGGACTTGCCGACGTGACCGGCGCATTGCCGATCGCGCTGGCCGCCAAGGGCGTGACCATGCGCACGCTCATCCCCGGCTTTCCCCAGGTGATGGACGCCTTCAAGAAAAAGAAGGCTGTCTACCAATACCCGCTGCTGCAGGGCGGCAAGGCTTCGGTCCATGCCGTCAAGATCGCCGGGCTCGACCTGTTCGTGCTCGACGCGCCGCATCTCTACGACCGTCCCGGCGGCCCTTACGGCAATGCGGCCGGCGCCGATTGGCCCGACAATTGGCGGCGTTTTGCTGCGCTGAGCCAGGTCGGTGGCGATATCGCCGGCGGCGCCATTTCGGGCTACCAGCCGGATCTCGTCCACGCCCATGATTGGCAGTCGGCGATGACGCTGGCCTATATGCGCTACGGCAAGGCGGTCGGCGTGCCGTCGCTGATCACGGTTCACAACCTTGCCTTCCAGGGTCAGTTCGGCGCCGGCATTTTTGGCGAGCTCGGCTTGCCGGCCGCGGCGATGGCGCTCGACGGCGTAGAATACTATGGCGGCGTCGGCTTCCTCAAGGCCGGCCTGCAGGCGGCCTGGGCGATCACCACGGTGAGCCCCACCTATGCCCAGGAAATCCGCTCGCCGGAATTCGGCATGGGCCTCGACGGCCTGATCAACATGCGCTCTTCCGACCTCTACGGCATCGTCAACGGCATCGACACCGACATCTGGAACCCGGAGACCGACAAGCATCTGGTGTCGGCCTACTCCGCCGCGACGCTCAAGGCTCGGCTTCCCAACCGGGCGGTTGTCGAGGACCGCTTCAGCCTCGAGCGCGACGACAGTCCGATCGTCTGCGTCGTCAGCCGGCTGACCTGGCAGAAGGGCATGGACATACTGGCGGCTGTGGTCGACGGCGTCGTCGCCACCGGCGCGCGGCTGGCGATCCTCGGCTCAGGCGACGCCGGCCTGGAAGGCGCGCTGCTGGCTGCCACCGCCCGCCATCGCGGCCGTGTCGGCGTCGTCGTCGGCTATGACGAGGGGCTTTCCCACACCATGCAGGGCGGCTGCGACGCCATCGTCATCCCGTCGCGCTTCGAGCCTTGCGGGCTGACCCAGCTTTACGGCCTACGCTATGGCTGCGTGCCGGTCGTCGCCCGCACCGGCGGCCTTGCCGACACCATCATCGACGCCAATGAAGCAGCGATCTCGGCCGGTGTCGCCACCGGCTTCCAGTTCGCGCCCAATAGTGGCGGCGCCATGCTGCACGCCATCCGCCGGCTGGTCGATGCGCATTCGAGCCCGGCCGTCTGGGAACAGATCCAGCGCCAGGGCATGAAGGCCGATGTCTCCTGGGACAAGAGCGCCGACAAATACGTTGAACTCTACCGCCTGCTGCTTTCGAAAAGGGTTGCCTGAATGATCCGGACCGTCGCCACCAAACCCTATCTCGACCAGAAACCCGGCACGTCCGGCCTGCGCAAGAAGGTGCCTGTCTTTCAGCAGGAGCACTATGCCGAGAACTTCATCCAGTCGATCTTCGACGCGCTGGAGGGCTTTGAGGGCAAGACGCTGGTGATCGGCGGCGACGGCCGCTTCTACAATCGCGAGGTCATCCAGAAGGCGATCGCCATGGCCGCCGCCAACGGTTTCGGCAAGGTGATGGTCGGGCAGGGCGGCATATTGTCGACGCCGGCGGCGTCGCATGTCATCCGCAAATACAAGACCTTCGGCGGCATCATCCTGTCGGCCAGTCACAATCCGGGCGGCCCGCACGAGGATTTCGGCATCAAGTACAATGCCGGCAATGGCGGCCCGGCGCCGGAAAAGCTGACCGACGCGATCTTCGAAAAGACCAAGACGATTTCGAGCTTTCGGACGGCCGACATCGACCAGATCGACATCGACAAGATCGGCACGGTGACCGCCGGCGGCATGGCGGTAGAGGTGATCGATCCGGTCTCCGATTACGCCGAGCTGATGGAAAGCCTTTTCGACTTCGACGCCATCCGCGCCAATTTCAAATACGGCTTCCGCATGCGCTTCGACGCCATGCATGCGGTCACCGGCCCGTATGCCAAGGAAATCCTCGAGCGCCGGCTTGGCGCGGAGAATGGCACCTGCCGCAACTACAAGCCGCTGCCCGATTTCGGCGGTCATCACCCGGATCCGAACCTGGTCCACGCCAAGCATCTCTATGACGAGATGATGGGACCGGATGCGCCCGATTTCGGCGCCGCTTCCGACGGCGACGGCGACCGCAACTTGATCATCGGCAAGGGCATTTTCGTCACCCCGTCGGATTCGGTGGCCATGCTTGCCGCCAATGCGCAGTTGGCGCCGGGCTACAAGGACGGCCTCAAAGGCATCGCCCGCTCGATGCCGACCAGCGGCGCGGCAGACCGCGTCGCCGAAAAGCTCGGCATCGGCATCTACGAAACGCCGACCGGTTGGAAGTTCTTCGGCAATCTGCTCGATGCCGGCATGGCAACGATCTGCGGCGAGGAAAGCGCCGGCACCGGCTCGAACCATGTCCGTGAAAAGGACGGGCTGTGGGCGGTGCTGTTGTGGCTGAACATCCTGGCCGTGCGCGGCGAAAGCTGCAAGGACGTCGTTACCGAACATTGGGCGACCTACGGCCGCAATTACTATTCACGTCATGACTATGAGGAGGTCGAAACCGAGCGCGCCAACGCCCTGGTCGACGAGTTGCGCGCCAAGCTGACCTCGCTGCCCGGCACCAGCGTGCGCGGCCTGAAGATCGCCAATGCCGACGACTTCGCCTATCACGATCCCGTCGACGGTTCGGTGAGCAAGAACCAGGGCATCCGCATCCTGTTCGAAGGCGGCTCGCGTGTCGTGTTTCGTTTGTCCGGCACCGGCACGTCGGGTGCTACGCTGCGCGTCTACATCGAGCGCTACGAGCCGGACAGAGCGCGGCATGATCTCGACACGCAAGAGGCGCTCGCCGACCTGATCGCGGCTGCCGATGATATCGCCGGGATCAAGAGCCACACCGGGCGCAACAAGCCGAGCGTGATTACTTGAGGGTGGTGACGTCTTTACCCTCCCCCTTGTGGGGAGGGTCGATCCGCGCAGCGGATCGGGTTGGGGGTGCTCGTAAAGCGCTTTCCCCGCGCCGACCCCCACCCCGCTCACTGCGCGCGCGACCCTCCCCACAAGGGGGAGGGTGGAGGATGCGCCGATGACCCAGCTCGGCGCAACGGTCACTCCCGAAGGCATCCGCTTCGCCGCCTGGTCGTCGTCCGCGCGGCGCCTGTGGGTGTCGATCTTCGACGACACCGGCGCCCGTGAAATCGACCGGCTCGAACTTCAGCCGGAAGGCGAGAGCGTCCATGCGCTGTTCGTCGCCGGCCTTGCCGCGGGTACGCGCTACGGCTTTCGCGCCGACGGCGAATATGCGCCGGAGCGCGGGCTGTGGTTCGATCCCGACAAGCTGCTCACTGATCCCTACGCCGTCGAGATCGACCGGCCCTACCAGCATCATTGGCGGCTTGCCGCCCGGCGCAACGAAGGCGCCGACACCGCGCCACTGATGCCGAAGACCATCGCGCGGGCTCAACCGAAGCCGCTGCCGGCCAAGCCGCCTTTGTTCCAGCCAGGCGGCCTGATCTACGAACTCAACGTCCGCTCCTTCACCAGGCTGCATCCGGACGTGCCCGAAGCGCAGCGCGGCACCATTGCAGCCCTTGCCCATCCGGCTATCGTCGAACATCTCAAGAAGATCGGCGTCTCCGCCGTTGAGCTGATGCCCGTGACCGCATGGGTCGATGAGCGCCATTTGCCGCCGCTGGGCCTCAGCAATGCCTGGGGCTACAACCCAGTCACCTTCATGGCGCTCGACCCGCGCCTGGCGCCCGGCGGCCTCGCCGAGTTGCGCGATACTGTGGGGGTGCTGCGCAGGGCTGGCATTGGCACCATCCTCGATCTCGTCTTCAATCATACCGGCGAAAGCGACCGGCTCGGGCCGACGCTGTCGCTGCGCGGCCTCGACAATCAAGCCTACTACCGCAGCGAGCCGGACGGCAGGTTGGCCAACGACACCGGCACCGGCAACACGGTCGCCTGCGATCATCCGGTCGTTCGCGGCATGGTGCTCGACACGCTGCGCCATTTCGTCCGCCATGCCGGCGTCGACGGTTTCCGCTTCGACCTGGCGCCGGTCCTCGGTCGCGTCGATGGCGCATTCGATCCGGCAGCCCCGTTGCTCGAGACCATCGCAACCGATCCCATCCTTGCCGACAGGGTGCTGATCGCCGAGCCGTGGGACATCGGCCCGAATGGCTACCAGCTCGGCAATTTCCGGCCGCCATACCTGGAATGGAACGACCGCTACCGCGACGACGTCAGGCGCTTCTGGCGCGGCGATGCCGGCGCGGTCGGTGCGCTGGCGACAAGGCTCGCCGGCTCCTCCGATGTGTTCGGCAGGGAGGGCCAATCCGCCAGCCGCACGGTCAACTTCATCGCCGCGCACGATGGCATGACGCTGGCCGATATCGTCGCTTATGAAGCCAAGCACAACCAAGCCAATGGCGAGAAGAACCGCGACGGCCACAATGAGAACCTGTCCTGGAACAACGGCGTCGAGGGCGAAACCTCGGACAAGGCGATTGCCGAGGCCCGTTCCCATGATCGCTTCGCGCTGCTCGCCACTCTGTTTGCCTCGCGCGGCACCATCATGCTGACGGCGGGCGATGAATTCGGCCGCACGCAAGGGGGCAACAACAACGCCTATGCGCAGGACAACGCCATCACCTGGCTCGACTGGGCCGGGCGCGACGTCGGGCTGGAAGCCCATGTGTCGGCGCTCGCAGCTCTGCGCGGCGCGGTGCCGGCGCTTTCCGATACGCGCTTCCTGACCGGAGAGCCGCCGGACGGTTCTGATGTGCCCGACGTCGCGTGGCTGACCGAGACCGGCGCGCCGCTCGGCGAAGCCGACTGGAACGATGGCTCGCGCCATCGCCTCGTCATGCTGCTCGGCGATGGCGGGGAAGGCCGCCTGGCTGTGATCGTCAATGGCGATCGCCGCCAATGCGTCTTCACGCTGCCCGCGCGGCAAGGGTTTGAATGGCAGCCGGCTGTTGAAGCGCAAGCGGTCGACCTCGCGTGGCCGCTGCCCGGCCGCAGTGTCAGTTTCATGATCGAGCGCCGGACCGCAAAGGCCCGCGCCAGGAAGGGTCCGTGATGGCCGACGACAATGCCCAGCCGGGACCCGAACAGAGCGCCGACTGGTGGCGCGGCTGCGTCATCTACCAGATCTATCCTCGCTCCTTCCAGGACACCACCGGCGACGGCAGCGGCGACCTCTCAGGCATCACCTCACGGCTGGCGCACGTCGCCTCGCTCGGCGTCGACGCCGTCTGGCTGTCGCCCTTCTTCAAATCGCCAATGGCCGATATGGGCTACGACGTCTCCGACTATCAGGCGGTCGATCCGATGTTCGGCACGCTCGACGACTTTGACGCGCTGGTTGCCGAGGCGCACAGGCTCGGCCTGAAGGTGATCATCGATCAGGTGTTGTCGCACTCCTCCGACAAGCACGAATGGTTTGTAGAGAGCCGTGCCAGCAAGGATAATCCCAAGGCTGACTGGTATGTCTGGGCCGACACCAGGCCGGACGGCAACGCGCCCAACAACTGGCTGTCGGTCTTCGGCGGCCCGGCCTGGGAGTGGGACGCGACCCGCCGGCAATACTACATGCACAATTTCCTCGCCTCGCAGCCGGACCTCAACTTCCACAATCCTGAGGTTCAAGACGCGTTGTTGCAGACGGTGCGGTTCTGGCTCGAGCGCGGCGTCGACGGCTTCCGCCTGGATACGGTCAACTACTATGTCCACGACCGCTGGCTGCGCAGCAATCCGCCGCTGGCGTCGAGCGTCGCCGGCACCAATGGCGAAACCAACACCTATCTCTTCCAGGAGCATCTGTTCGACAAGACGCAACCGGAAAACCTCGGTTTCCTCAGGCGCTTCCGCGCTTTGCTCGACGAATATGACGGCCGCGCCAGTGTCGGCGAGGTCGGCGACGAAGGCCGTTCGCTGCAGACGCTGGCCGCCTACACATCCGGCGGCGACAAGCTCAACATGTGCTACACCTTCGACCTGCTCGGTCAGCAATTCTCAGCCGCCCATGTGCGCGGATGCGTCGAGGCCTTCGAGGCAGCTGTCGCCGACGGCTGGGTCTGCTGGGCGTTCTCCAACCACGATGTCGTGCGCCATGTCAGCCGCTGGACGCGGCCGGGCGGCGATCCAGATGCGGTGGCGACATTCGCTATCGCTTTGCTCTCCTGCCTGCGGGGCTCGATCTGTCTCTACCAAGGCGAAGAGCTTGGGCTGGAGGAGGCGGAACTGACCTTCGAGGATCTGCGCGATCCCGTCGGCATCCGTTTCTGGCCGGGGGTAAAGGGCAGGGACGGCTGCCGCACACCGATGGTCTGGGAAGCGGGCGCCGACAATGCCGGTTTTTCCTCGGGAAAACCCTGGCTGCCGGTGCCGGAAAGCCACCGCGCTCGGGCGGTCGATATCCAGAACGCCGACGACAAGTCCGTGCTCGCCGGCTACCGGACGATGCTCGCCTTGCGCAAGGCGCATCTGGCGCTGGTCAAGGGCCCGATCCGCTTTCTCGATACCGACGGCGATGTCCTTGCCTTCATCCGGCAGGGCGAGGACGAGATATTGCTCTGCGTCTTCAATTTCGCCGACAAGCCGGCCGACTGGCGGCTGCCGGATCTCCAGCCTGTCGAGGCGATCGCTCTGGGTGGCGGTGCCGTCCTGCAGGAGGAGGGGCTGTCGCTGCAGGCCCTGGGCTGGTTTGTCGGCAAGGTAGGCTGATCTTTCAGGGACGCCGTCCGGCGTAAACAAAGATCGTGTCCGCATGCAACCATGCCGAGCGATCCGTGCAACGCCACCGGCGCCACGTTTTTCATTTTCGGGCTTCTTCGGTACTTTCGTCGAGCTTGGCCACGAACGGCATTCCTGGAATGTTTCCAGATGGTTGCGCTAATGACAACTGCTGAGGGCAAAACCCAAAATTCAGGACAACCACAAGCTGCACCCAATTGGACCTTGTAATATAGATTAGCTATGGCTGGTTTAGGGTGAGGATGCTCACTTAGCGTCAAGCAAGACTCGGTTGAAATAATATTTCCGTCTGTCTAGTCTCCTGCCACCAGCTGCCGGAACGGGAACCGGCGGCGCGCTCGAAGGGGCCAGAAATCGGTTCCGGGGCGTCAACACTCGTAAGGCGCAGCCGATGGGCAGCGCCACAGGGAGAGACTTCATGCTGAAAAATATGCTGAAGGCGACGCTTGTCGCCGCGACCATGACCTTTGCCGCAGGCACGTTCCTGACGCCGGCCCTTGCCGAGACCGTCTATAACAGAGGCAGCGCCGCCGAAGCGGAGACGGTCGATCCGCACAAGACCTCGACCGTCTACGAAGCCGATATCATACGCGACCTGTTCCAGGGACTGGTCATGCACGATCAGAAGACGAACCTCATCCCCGGCGCCGCCGAAAGCTGGACGGTATCTGATGACGGCACCGTCTACACCTTCAAGCTGCGCAAGGACGGCTTGTGGTCGGATGGCAGCCCGGTGACGGCGGACGACTTCGTCTATTCCTTCCGTAGGCTGGAGGATCCGGCGACCGCCGCTGAATACGCTTCCATGCTCTATCCCGTGAAGAACGCCGAGGAAGTCAACACCAAGAAAGGCAAGCCCGAGGACATGGGCGTCAAGGCGATCGACGCCAACACCCTGGAAGTGACGCTGAAGGCGCCGACGCCATACTTCCTCGAGATGCTGACCCACCAGGCTACCTATCCGGTCAACAAGGCCTCGATCGACAAGCTCGGCGCCGACTGGATCAAGGCGGGCAATCTCGTTTCGAACGGCGCCTATACATTGGCCGAGTGGATTCCCAACGACCACATGAAGCTGGTCAAGAATCCGAAATTCTGGGATGCCGCGACCGTCAAGATGGACGTCGTCAACTACATCCCGACCGAAGACCGCTCTTCGGCGATGAAGCGCTTCGAGGCAGGCGAACTCGACAGCTACGGCGACCTGCCGACCGAACAGCTCGCTGACCTCAAGACCAAGTTCGGCGATCAGGTCCGCGTCGGACCGTATCTCGGCACCTATTATTACGCGATCAAGACCGACAAGGCGCCCTGGGACAATGTCGAGCTGCGCAACGCCATCTCGATGGCTATCGACCGCGACTTCCTGGCCGAAAAGGTCTGGCAGAATTCCATGCTGCCTGGCTATTCGATGGTGCCTCCGGGCATCGCCGGCTACACGCCGGCAATGGCCAAATACGCCGACATGCCGCAGATCGACCGCGAGGACGCCGCCAAGAAGATCCTTGAGAAACTCGGCTATACGCCCGAGCATCCGCTGAAGATGGAGATCCGCTACAACACCTCGGAAAACCACAAGAACACCGCGGTTGCCATCCAGGAACAGTTGAAGCCGCTTGGCGTCGAGATCACGCTGCTCAACACCGATACCAAGACCCACTATTCCTTCCTCGAGCAGAAGGGCAACTACGACGTGGCGCGTGCCGCCTGGATCGCCGACTACAAGGATCCCGAGACCTTCCTCGGCATCACCCGCAAGGCCAGCGGCAACAACTATTCGAACTACGTCAGCCCGGCATATGAGGCGGCCATGGACAAGGCCGCGGCTGCCGGCGGCAAGCCGGAAGAGCGTATGAAGGACCTCACTGAGGCCGAGCGCATCCTTGTCGATGACGTCGGCAACATTCCGCTTCTCTACTACAGCTTCCACGATATCGTTTCCTCGAAGCTGCATGGCTTCGATGACAATGTGATGGACATCCATCCGTCCCGCTTCGTCTCCAAGGACTGATAATCATCCTTGACTGGAGCGGGGGGGGCCGCCGGGGGGCGGCGGGGGGGGGGGGGGGGGGGGGGCGGCGGGGGACGGGTGGGGGGGGTGTTGGGAGGGGAGGGGCGGGGGCAGGGGGGGCGGGGGGG
>NZ_JAMYPB010000042.1:0-57366 GCF_040320135.1 Mesorhizobium sp. M0772
GCCCCACCCCCTTTATGTTGCCCGCCTTGGGGTAAAACAAAAATTCCTGGAATAAAACCCGCCGGGGGTTCCCCCCCGGGGCGCCTCATTTCTTCAAGTCGTCGAGATCAGTTGCAAGCCGCGACGCTGCCGGCGGCGACGCCCGTGCAGACTTCGTCCTTCTTGATCCAGCCGGCGTCAATGACGACGTTGAGGTTGTCCTTGGTGATCGCGACGGGGGTCAGGAACAGCGACTTGACGGTGTTGCCGCCAGGCGTGGTGAAGTCCTTGGCGCCGGCAATGTCGCCCGTCTTCTTGCCATCGGCAAGCTGCGAGGCGATCTCGGCGGCGTTCTTGCCGAGTTCGCGCGCGTCCTTCCACACCGACACCGTCTGCGTGCCGAGCGCGATGCGGTTCAGAGCGGCATGGTCGCCGTCCTGGCCCGAGACCGGAACCGTTCCGGCAAGGCCCTGCGCCGTCAGCGCGGCGACAACGCCGCCGGCGGTGCCGTCATTGGCCGCAACCACGGCATCGACCTTGTTGTCATTGGCGGTCAGGAACTGTTCCATGTTCTTCTGGGCATTGGCCGGCAGCCAGCCATCGGTATAGGCCTCGCCGACATTCTTGATCTTGCCCGAGTCGATGGCTTCCTTGAGCACTTCCATCGAGCCCGAGAACAGGAAATCGGCATTCGGATCCGAGCCCGAGCCCTTGATGAAGACATAGTTGCCTTCGGGCTTCGCCTTGAACACTTCGCGGGCCTGCATGCGGCCGACTTCCTTGTTGTCGAAGGTCAGGTAGAAGACGTCCTTGTTCTCGATCAGGCGGTCATAGCCGACGACCGGAATGCCTTCGTCCAGCGCCTTCTGCACCGCCGGGCCGACGGCCGAGGCGTCCTGCGCCAGGATGATCAGCGAGTTGGCGCCCTGCGAGATCAGGCTTTCGACGTCGGTCAGCTGCTTGCCGGGATTGGACTGCGCGTCGGCCGAAATGTACTTGTCGCCGGCAGCCTCGATCGCCGTTTTCATCGCCGCCTCGTCGGTCTTCCAGCGCTCTTCCTGGAAGTTCGACCACGACACGCCGATGACCTTGTCCTTCGCCTGCGCGACCGACATCAGCGCCAGCGACATGGCGACACCCGCCAGCATGGCGGCTGCAAATCTGTTCATTATAACCCTCCCTGCGCCGCCCACGGCGCGACAAAACCGGCCCGAAGGCCTGCACAAAGAGGCTCCATTTTTTCGAGCCTCGAAAAAATACTGGTTCAATGATAAGGCACTGTCAACATCGATTATGATGGATTCTGATGGCGTTGCCGAATTTTTTCGAGCTCCGCAATAAACAATGACAGGGCTGCCGGCGTCTGCCAATATTTGGCTGGTGCCGTCGAACGCCTTCACTATCATGAGGCGCGAGGAGGCCGGGAGGAAACAAATGTCGGTTGGGATCCGCCACGACGATCTGCGCCGTCGCAACCGTGCGATGGTGATTTCGGCCGTGCGCCGGGCCGGCCAGCCGTCGCGGACCGAGATTGCGGCGACCACCGGCCTCAGCCATTCGACGATATCGGCAATCTCGTCTGATCTAATTCAAGAAGGCATCCTGATTGAAGGCAAGCCTGGCGAGACCGGCTCGCTGAAACGCGGCCGGCCGCAGGTCGGCCTTGGCCTCAACCCGGAAGCGGCGGCGGTCATGACCGTGGTGCTGTCGCTGAACTTCCTCTCCGTCACCGTCATCGACTATGCCGGCCAGGTGGTCGCGGAAGAACAGCGCCGGCTCGACACGCTGACCATGCCGCGCGACGAGCTGATCGGCGAATGCGTAGCAATCGTCGGGCGGCGTCTCGCGGACCCGGACCTCGATGTCCAGAGCATCGCCCGCATTGCCATGGGCATCCAGGGCATCACCGATTCGCAGGCGCGGGCCATGCTGTGGTCGCCAATCACGCCACTGACCGACATTGCCTTCGCCGACATGTTGGAAGCGGAATTCGGCATTCCTGCCACCATGGAGAACGACTGCAATATGATGGCGGTGGCCCTGCAATGGCGCCAGCCCGAGCGCTACCGCGACAATTTCATCGCGATCCTCTTGTCGCACGGCATCGGCATGGGGCTGGTGCTGAAAGGCGAACTGTTCACCGGCACCCATTCCTCGGGCGGCGAGTTCGGCCACATGATCCACCGTCCGGGCGGCGCGCTCTGCCGCTGCGGGCGGCGCGGCTGCGTCGAGGCCTATGCCGGAAACTACGCCATCTGGCGCAGCGCCAAAATGATGAGCGAAGATGCCGAGCCGGTCGATATCGGCGACGCTGATATGCGCGCACTCGCCGCGCGCGCCCGCGAAACCGATGGCCCGGAGCGCGAAGCCTATCGCAAGGCCGGTGAGGCGCTCGGCTTCGGCCTCGGCAGCCTGTTTGCGCTGATCGACCCGGCGCCTGTCGCCATGGTTGGCGTCAGCGCCGCCGCCTTCGACCTGATCGAGCCGGCATTGCGCGAAGCGATCGCCCAGACCGCCGGCGGCCAGCACTCGAAGTCGATCTCCTTCGACACCGAGCCCAACGAGCTGCCGCTGATCCGCGAAGGCTGTGCCATGCGCGCGCTCGGCTTCGTCGATCAGGAGATTTTCGCGCCGGGCATTCAGGCCAAATCCGGCAAGCATGTCGCCTGAATGGCCGGCAACGGCGCGACGCGCAGCATCCTAGTCTTCCCTGATCGCGTAGCCGGCGCCGCGAATGGTACGGATGACATCCGGCATGCGGCCGTTGTTGACCGCTTTGCGTAAGCGCCCGACATGGACGTCGACGGTTCGCTCGTCGATATAGATCGTCTCGCCCCAGACATTGTCGAGCAGTTGGCTGCGCGAGAACACGCGGCCGGGATGGCGCATCATGAATTCGAGCAGCCGGAACTCGGTCGGTCCGAGCCTGATCTCGCTCTTCTTGCGGTAGACACGGTGCGACTCGCGGTCGAGCACGATGTCGCCGACCTTGAGCACGCTGGACAGCACTTCCGGCTTGGCCCGGCGCAGCAGCGCCTTCACGCGCGCCATGAACTCCGGCGTCGAGAATGGCTTGACCAGATAGTCGTCGGCACCGGTGGACAGGCCGCGCACGCGATCGCTTTCCTCACCGCGCGCGGTCAGCATGATGATCGGCAGCCGCTCGGTTTCGGGCCGCACTCTAAGCCGCCGGCAGAGCTCGATGCCGGAAACAGCGGGCACCATCCAGTCGAGCACCAGGAGATCGGGCACGTTTTCCTGCAGGCGGATCTCGGCCTCGTCGCCGCGTGTCACCACCTCGACCTGATAGCCTTCGGATTCGAGGTTGTAGCGGAGGAGCACGCCCAGCGGCTCCTCGTCCTCCACGACCATGATGCGTGGCGCGATCATAGGCAGTTCACCCTCATCAGGCCGGCGTGGCCATCGCCGTCTCGTCCTGCTTCGGACGATTGGCGGGCAATTGCTGGCCGGTCAGCACATAATACGCATTTTCGGCGATGTTGGTGACATGATCGCCGATGCGCTCAAGATTCTTGGCGCAGAACAAGAGATGCGTGCAGGCGGTGATGTTGCGAGGGTCTTCCATCATGTAGGTCAAAAGCTCACGAAACACGGACGTGTATTTGACGTCGATGCGCTCGTCGTCATTCCTGAGTTTTGCAAGAGCTGCCGCATCGGTGGCGGCATATTCCTCGACGACGCCTTGCACCTGGATCAGCACCAGTTGCGCCATGGCATCGATGGAGTGCGAGAAGTCGCGCGGCGTGACGCTCAAGCCCACGGTGCCGACGCGTTTGGCGATGTTCTTGGCGAGATCGCCGATGCGCTCGAGGTCGCCCGCCATGCGGATCGAGCCGACCACGGCGCGCAGATCGTTGGCCATCGGCTGGCGCTTGGCGATCAGCGTGATGGCGCGGTCGTCCAGTTCGCGCTGGCGCGCATCCATGATGGCGTCGTCGGAAACGACACGCTGTGCCAGCGCATTGTCCGAATTGAGCAGCGCCCTGGTCGAGCCGCTGACCATCGAGCCTGCCAGATCGCCCATGTCGCGGATCAGCTTGCTGATCTGCCCGAGCTCTTCATCGAAGGAGGCGACGGTATGTTCACCCATGATCTTGGTCCTCGTGCCTGAAAATTCACCCGCCGGAGGCTCAGCCGAAGCGGCCGGTAATGTAATCCTGGGTGCGCTTGTCGTCGGGGTTGGTGAACATCTTGTCGGTTGCGCCCTCCTCGACGAGATAGCCGAGATGGAACATCGCCGTGCGCTGCGACACGCGCGCCGCCTGCTGCATCGAGTGGGTGACGATGACGATCGTGTAGTTCTGGCGCAGTTCGTCGATCAACTCCTCGACACGGGCGGTGGCGATCGGATCAAGCGCCGAGCAGGGCTCATCCATCAGGATCACCTCCGGCGACACGGCGATGGCGCGCGCGATGCACAGGCGCTGCTGCTGGCCGCCGGACAGGCCGGTGCCGGGCTCCTGCAGGCGGTCCTTGACCTCGTTCCAGATCGCCGCCTTCTTCAGGCTCTGCTCGACGATCTGGTCCATGTCGGACTTGCGCTTGGCCAGCCCATGGATGCGCGGGCCGTAGGCGACGTTCTCGTAGATCGACTTCGGGAACGGATTGGGTTTCTGGAACACCATGCCGACGCGTGCGCGCAGTTCGACGACATCGATGTTCTTGTCGTAGATGTCGTCTTCATCGAGCGTGATCTTGCCGGTCACCCGCGCCGAATCGATGGTGTCGTTCATGCGGTTGAGGCAGCGCAGGAAGGTCGACTTGCCGCAGCCGGACGGGCCGATCAGCGCCGTCACCTGGTTCTGGCGGACGTCGAGATTGACGTCGAACAACGCCTGCTTCTCGCCGTAGAAGACGCCGACCTTGTCGCCGCGCATCTTGATGACTTCGTTCGACTTGGCGTTCATTTTGTCGCCCACTGCATGCTCAAGGGACTGTTCGGTCATGATGTTCATACCAAATTGCCTTTTTTCTACCAGCGCCGCTCGAACCGGCGCCGGAGCACGATCGCGGTGATGTTCATGGCCATGAGGAAGACGAGCAGGATGATGATGGCGCCGGACATGCGCTCGACAAAAGCGCGCTCAGCCTCGTTTGCCCACATATAGATCTGAACCGGCAGCGCGGTCGCCGGATCGAAAGGCGTCGCCGGATAATCGGCGACGAAAGCGACCATGCCGATCAAGAGCAGCGGTGCTGTCTCGCCGAGCGCACGCGCCAGGCCGATGATGGTGCCGGTAAGGATGCCTGGGGCGGCAAGCGGCAGGATGTGATGGAACACCATCTGCATCTTGGAGGCGCCGAGACC
This sequence comes from Mesorhizobium sp. M0772, assembly GCF_040320135.1. Classification (NCBI taxonomy): domain Bacteria; kingdom Pseudomonadati; phylum Pseudomonadota; class Alphaproteobacteria; order Hyphomicrobiales; family Phyllobacteriaceae; genus Mesorhizobium; species Mesorhizobium sp. M0772. The sequence goes on from NZ_JAMYPB010000042.1 coordinate 5,309, forward strand.
TAGGGCCGCCGAGCGGATCGACGGCGGCACCGCGGCGAGGGCGGCGCGCGTGGCGATGATTATGGTCGGCAATGTCATCAAGGTCAGCACCAGGCCGCCGACGAAGGAAGCCGAGCGCGGCATGCCGAGGAAGTTGATGAACACGGCAAGGCCAAGCAGACCGAAGACGATCGACGGCACCGCCGCGAGATTGTTGATGTTGACCTCGATCAGGTCGGTGAAGCGGTTCTTCTTGGCGAATTCCTCGAGATAGATCGAGGCGGCGACGCCGATCGGCAGCGCCAGCAACAGCACGATCACCATCATGTAGAACGAGCCGATGATCGCCACGCCCATGCCCGACGTTTCGGGCCGGCTGGAGGCGCCATAGGTGAACAGGCCGGTGTTGAAATGCTCGGCCATCACGCCGTCGGCTTTAAGCTTGTTCATCCAGTCGATCTGCTGGTTGGACACCTTGCGGCGCGCTTCATCGACGCCGAGGTCGATCTGACCCTTGAAGGCCGAGTCGAGGTTCGCGGCAGCCAGGATGTCGACGTCACGCGTCCTGCCGATCACCGACGGATCGGCGGAGACGATGTCGCGCAGCTGGACGCGGGCGCCTTCCGACAGGAAGCCCTTGAGCTTCAGCATCATCGGCTTGTTGGCCGGATCGATGCCGAGCCTGGCCACCAGCGCGTTTTCGGCGAGCTTGGGATAGTTCGCCTTGATCAGCACGGTAGGGTCGGTGGCGCGCTTGCCGGAGGGATCGATCACCTTCTCGTCGAAGGTGACCGGCAGCGTCACCGTCGTCTGCCAGAAGGCGGTGTAGCCTTTCGAGACGATGGTGATCAGCATGATGGCCAGGAACGCCAGGCCCACCGAGATCGCAATCACGCCATAGATGCGGAACCGGCGTTCGGCGGCATAGCGCGCCTTCAGCCCGATGTCGCGGCGCGGACGCGCGACGGCACCCGCCATCGTGTCCAGGGGGATGTCGGTCATTCGTACTGCTCCCGGTACTTGCGCACGATGTAGAGGGCGACGATGTTCATCACCAGCGTCAGCGCGAACAGCGTCAGGCCGAGCGCGAAGGCGACCAGCGTCTGCGGCGAGTTGAACTCGAGATCGCCGGTCAGCTGGTTGACGATCTTGACGGTGATGGTCGTCATCGCCTCGAACGGATTGGCCGTCAGATTGGCGGCGACGCCCGCCGCCAGCACGACGATCATCGTCTCGCCGATGGCGCGCGACGCCGTCAACAGGATGGCGCCGACGATGCCGGGCAGTGCCGCCGGCAGGATCACCCGCTTGATCGTCTCGGAGCGCGTGGCGCCGAGGCCGAGCGAGCCGTCACGCATTGCGCGCGGCACCGCGGTGATGATGTCGTCGGACAAAGAGGACACGACCGGGATCAGCATGACGCCCATCACCAGACCGGCGGTGAAGATGCTCTGGCCCTGGATGAAGGGCGAGCCGCCGGTGAGTGCCGCCGACAGGTCGCGCAAGAACGGTCCGAGCGTGACAACGGCGAAGATGCCGTAGACGATGGTCGGAATGCCGGCCAGCAGTTCCAACGCCGGCTTGACCACCGAGCGCACACCGCGCGAGGCATATTCGGACATGTAGACCGCCGACATCAGCCCGACCGGCACTGCCACCAGAAGGGCGACGGCGGCGATGTAGAGCGTGCCGGCGAGAAGCGGGATCAGGCCGAACTGACCCTGGCTGCCGCCGGAACCGGCGGCGGCGAAACGCGGATCCCACACCGTGCCGAAGAAGAAGCTCATCGGCGACACGCTCTCGAAGAAGGTGATGGTCTGGAACAGCATCGACAGCACGATGCCGACCGTGGTCAGGATGGCGATGGTCGAGGCCGCAAGCAGCCCCCACAGCATCAGCTTCTCGACATTGTTGCGCGCCCTGGCGCGCGGCGCGATCTGCCTCAGCGCATAGAAGGCGCCGGCGACCGACAGCGCGAAGGTCAGCACGGCGCTGAACAGGCCGAGCCGGTCCTGGACCTGGTTCGCCTCGACCGCGATCGGAATCATATAGTCCTGGGTGTCGCTGGCCAGTGCCACGCCCTTGGCGGCGAGCAGCGGCTGCAATTCGGCGAAAGTAGCGGGAAGTGCGGTATCGCCATCGAGCCGGCGCAGGCCCTTGGCCAGGCTCTTCACCAGGCTGGCGTCGAGCGCTTCGCTGGCCACCTTTGTGTCGGCGGTGCGCTCGGGCAAAGCGGCATGGATATGCCGGTCGAGATAGAAGGAAGAGCCGATATCCCAGACGGCGAGCAAAAGGACGGCAGGCAGGACCGCGAGCAGAAAGGCCCACCAGCCATGATAATGCGCGCGCGAATGCGGCTTGACCTTGCCGGTATCCTGCGCCGCGGCGCGCTGGCGGCCGACCACAAAAGCGACCACGCCTATGGCGATGACTATGGCGAGTACGAGCAAGGACGACATAACCCACCCCAGGGAAAATTCAGATCGCCGCAGCCGTTGCGGCAAGCGGCGAAGTCAGGGCGCGGAGTTCATCCGCGCCCTGATCCGTCCGTTGATTACATTGTCTTTCCAGCGGCGAAGGCGTCGCGCTGGCCCTGACGTTCGGCGTCGGGAGCGGAAACCAGGCCGTACTGGGCGAGCGGGCTTTCCGGGCCGATCATCTGGTCATCAAGGAAGAACTCGACATATTCCTTGAGGCCGGGAACGACGCCCAGATGCGCCTTCTTGACGTAGAAGAACAACGGCCGCGACACGGGATACGTGCCATCGGCGATGGTCTGCGTCGAAGGCACGATGCCTTCCACGGTGGCGACCTTCAGCTTGTCGGCATTGTTCTCGTAGAAGGCGAGGCCGAACACGCCAACGCCGGTCTTGTTGGAGTCGATGCGGGCCAGCGTCTCGGTGTAGTCGCCATCAATGTCGACAGCCTTGCCGTCTTTGCGGATGGCGATGCAGGTCTTGCCGATTTCCTTGTCGTCGGCGATGCCGGCAGCCTTCAAAGCGGCCTTGTCGCAGCCGGCGTCGAGCAGCTTGGTCTCGAACACTTCACGGGTGCCGTGCTTCTCACCCGGGATATAGGCGGCGATATCCCAGTCGGGCAGCTTCGGATTGACCTGGTTCCACTTGGTGTTCGGGTTGTCGACCAGCTTGCCGTCGACCACCAGCTTGGCGGCGAGCGCCTTGTAGATGTCGGCGGGAACCAGCGCCCAGTCCGGACCCTTGATGTCGGTGGCAAAGACGATGCCGTCATAGCCGATGCGGACTTCCTGGACGTCCTTGACGCCGGCGTCGGCGCAGGACTTCAGCTCGTCCTTCTTGATCGGGCGCGAGGAGTTGGCGATGTCGATCGTGTCTTCGCCGACGCCCTTGCAGAACTCCTTGATGCCGGCGCCGCTGCCGCCGGACTCGACCACCGGGGTCTTGAAGTTGGTGAAGGTTTCGCCGAACTGCTCGGCGACGATCTTGGCGTAAGGCAGCACGGTCGACGAACCGGCGACCTGGATCTGGTCACGCGCAGCGGCGACACCGGACGATGCGGCGAACGCTACCGCCACGGCCGATGCCGTAACGAGGAATTTCTTCATGTGGCCTGCTCCTGTTCGGAAGATGGTCTCTTGGCGCCCTCTTCAAACCGGCGCCCGCTGAGGCCAATAGCCTTCGATTATTACAGTCGCATGACAGTTTCGTGTCAGCCCGGTAACGTCGCACAGACGTCTTGTGGGCCGCACCCTTTAAGCCGGTTGGTGGGAATGGAAGTTGCCGCTGGAATCAGACGCTTGCGCAATTCGTGCTGGCATCAAGTCCCGGCACACCGCAGGCCGCGATGCCGAGAAAGAAAAACCGGACGGGAGCGCGTTGCCCGTGGCCAGAGCGAATCTTGGCCGAGCCATCGCCAAAAACAGGTCCGTTGGGGTAGATTCGACGCTGTTTCTTGTCGGCGGTCGCTTGCTCCCGCCCGTAACTGAATGAGCGGTTTCGTTGCGACCATTGTCCTGACTGGGCGCTAGCTTTGATATGGTGCGATCGCACCATAGCCTTGGCTGTTGCGGCGCGGCCGAATCCCGGCGGCGCCGCAGGTTGCTATCCAGCGTCTCGTTGGGCTTCGCCTGATATGCCGACCCAGCGCTCGACCTTTTCGAGCAGCGCCCTGGGGCTGATCGGCTTGGGCAAATAGTCATCCATGCCGGCTTCCAGGCAGCGCTCGCGGTCGCCCTTCAAGGCATGCGCGGTGACGCCGACGATCGGGATATGCATACCCGTATGTTCTTCAAGCCGGCGAATTGCGGCGGTGGCCTCGAGCCCGTTCATCTCCGGCATCGAGACGTCCATCAGGATCATGCGCGGATTAAGCCGGCCGAAGGCATCGAGCGCCTTGCGCCCGTTGCCGACGATTTCGAAACTGTAGCCGGTTTCGCCGATTATCTGGGTGAACACCATCTGGTTTACTTCATTGTCCTCCGCAACGAGGATGTCGAGCCGGCGTTCATCCCCGGCGGCCCGGGCGCGGGCACGAACCGGCGGCGGTTGCAGTAGGGCCCGTTCCGAGGCAGCGAGCGGCGGCTTTGCCGGCGACGGTTCGTTCCTGCCGCCGCCGGAACCGCTGCTTGCCGCCGGCAGCACACGGCCACCCGTGATATTGTGATGGTGGCGCTGGATGGTGGCGACCAGCGTTTCCAGAAGCACCGAGGAGCGCGCCGGCTTGATCAGCTGGGCGTCGATGCCGAGATCGCGATAGCTGGTGTTGGCGAGCGACTGGTCGACCGAAGTCAGCATGATGATCGGCGTGTCGGCCAGCCCTGCGGTGCTGCGCACGACGCGCGCCATTTCGGCGCCGCTCATCCCCGGCATCTGATAATCGAGCACGACGCAATCGACCGGCACGCCACAGGCAGCCGCGGCAACCAGCACCTTGAGCCCTTCGGGTCCGCTTTCGGCGGCGCAGGAATCGAAGGTCCATGACGCCATCTGCTCGCTCAGGATCGATCGGTTGACGGCATTGTCGTCGACGATCAGCACCCGTGAGCCGGTCACGTCGACCGGCATGATCCGCCGTCCGGTCTGTTCCTCGGCCCTGGGCAATGTCACGGTGAACCAGAAGGTCGAGCCCTTGCCTTCGGCGCTCTCGACACCGATCTCGCCGCCCATCAACTCGACCAGCCGCGAGGTGATGGCGAGCCCGAGCCCTGTGCCTTCGTGGCGTCTGGTCGACGAGGTGTCGGCCTGACTGAATTTTTCGAAGACGAGCTTCAGTTTCTGCTGCGGAATGCCGATGCCGGTGTCGGTGACCGAAACGGTAAGCTTTGTCCCCGTCGGCCCCCTTTGTCCGGTCACGTCGACCAGCACGTGGCCTTCGTCGGTAAACTTCACCGCGTTGCCGACCAGATTGGTGACGATCTGCCTGACGCGACCGACATCGCCGACGAACAGGCTTTCCAGGCCCGGCTCGACGCGCACGATGAGCTCGAGGTCCTTCTCCTTGGCGCGGGTCGATATCAGCGTCGCCACGTCCTCGATCGCTTCGGGCAGGTTGAAGGGCGCAGGGTCGAGCACCAGCTGTCCGGCATCGATCTTGGAGAAGTCCAGTATGTCGTTGATGATGGTCAAGAGCGCGTTACCCGATTTGACGATGATGTCGGTGAACGTCTTCTGCTTGGGATCGAGGTCGGATTTGGCCAGCAACTCGGCCATGCCGAGTACGCCGTTCATCGGCGTGCGGATCTCGTGGCTCATATTGGCCAGGAATTCCGACTTGGCGCGGTCGGCCAGCACGGCGCGCTGGCGCGCCTCGCGCAGTTCGGCCTCGCGCAGCTTCAGTTCGGTGATGTCGGTGGTCGACCCAATCAGATAGAGCGAACCGTCGGACGCGATCATCGCGCCCTTGCGGGCGAACTGGTGGCGCACGCTGCCGTCGGCAAGCGTCACCGTTTCCTCGATCTCCTGTGTATCGCCTGTGCGCAGCACGGCGAGATCGCTGTTGACGAAGGCTTCGCCGTCCTCGCCGAAAATCTCGATGTCCGTTTTGCCGATCGCGTCTTCCCTGCGGAGGCCGGTGAGATCGCACCAGCCCTTGTTGACGTAGAGCTGCCTGAGGTCGGAGCGCTTGGCGTAGATCGACACCGGCACGTTGTCGATGAGATTGCGGAACACCTCGTTCTCGCGCATGCTCTCTTCCAGCGCCTGCTCGCGCGCCTTGACGTCGGTGATGTCGGTGCTGGAGCCGACCAGGTGCACCGACCCGTCGAGCGCCACCAGCCGGCTCTTGCGCGTCATCAATTGCCGCACCGTGCCGTCGCGATGGGTAACGGGCTCCTCGATCTCGCGGCCGCGGCCGGTGACGACGACCTCGGTGTCGTCATGGGTGTAGGTTTCGGCGTCGTCGATGCCGAAAAGCTGGAGATCGGTCCGGCCGATGACCTCCTCCTTGGGGATGCCGGTCAACGCACACCAGGCCTTGTTGACGAATTCCATGCTCAGATCCTGCGCCTTGATGAAGGCGGCGACCGGCAGTTCGTCCATGACGTGGCGGAACAGGTCGATCTGGCGCATGCTTTCCTGCAGCGCCTTTTCGCGGCTCTTGATCTCCGAGATGTCGACGCGCACGCCGATGAAGGTGCCGTCCTCGGTGCGCATATCGTAGACCTGATACCAGCGGCCGTCGGGATTGCACCGTTCGTAGGAGGAGTTCGGCAGGCGGTAGCGGGCGAGAATGGCATCCAGCCAGATGTCTCGATCGCCGTCATAGAGCTTGTCGGTCTCCGGATCGCCGCTGAAGCGGAAATATCCCACGGAATGTCCGAGTTCCAGGGCCTCGCGGAAGCTGCGGCCGGGCTGCCATGCCGGTTTCAGCGCCGGCAGCGTGTCCTGCAGCTTGCGATTGGCAAAGATGAACTTGTCGTCGCGGTCATAGATGATGACGGCCGCCGGCAGCGACTCCAGCACCGTGGCGAGGTTCTTGCGGGCGTCCTCGGCCTCGGTCTCGCGGCGCTTCATGTCGGAAATGTCGAACAGGAAACCGGCGACATAGTTGCGGCCACTGGGCATGCCGACGCGGTTCTTGCGCACGATGCGCGAGCGGCTGGCGCCCTCGGCGTCGAAAGTCTCCTCGACCTCGTAGGGCGTGCCGGTCGCCAGCACGGCGCGTTCGCTGTCTTCGAATTGCGCGGCGTCCTTTTGCTTGAGGAAGTCGCCGCCGGGCCTGCCCAGCATCGCTTGCGGGCTCTGTCCGAACAGTGCCGAAAACGCCTCATTGACGAAGACGAAACGCAGATTGTCGTCCTTGACGAAGATCGGGTCCTTGACGCCGTTGATCACCGCCTCGGCCAGCCGCGATTTCTCCAGCGCTTGGGCGAGTTCAGCCTCGCGATCCTTCATGTTGGTGACGTCGACATAGGAGATCAGCCTTTTGCCGCCGGCGAGCGGCGCCAGCGAGGCAATCAGCGTACGGCCGTCATTGCGTGGCAGTTGCCTGGAGCCAACCAGGCCGGCCGAGATTTCTGCTTCGCGCTCGGCGATGTGGCCCTGCCATTCGGCATCGTCAGCACCGTAAGGGTCCATATCGCGGCTGGCCTGCATCAGTTCGCGGAAGCCGCAGCCGATGCCGGCGCGTCGGGGATCGATTTCCCAGAAATCATAGAAGGCGCGGTTGATCACCTCCGCGCGCATCTCCGCATCGAGGACGAGCACGCCGATCGGCATCTGGTCGACCATCGTGCGAAGATTGGCGAAGGTCTCCGTAATTTTGGCGTTGGCACTCTCGATCTCGGCGTCGCGACGCTTGAGCTCGGAGACGTCGTAGTAGGTCAACAGCCGCTTGCCGCCGGACAACGCCGTCACGGAGAACATCATCGTCCTGCCATTGGCATGGAGAAATTCGCGTGGCGCAACCGAGCCGGCGCTGATCTCCTCGATGCGGGTGGCTAGGTAGTGCTGCCACTGCTGTTCATCGAGATCGCCGTAGATGCCGTTGCGGCGGTTGAGTTCCATCAACAGGCTGAACGGCGCGCCGACCGTGACGGCGCCGTCGGGAATCCTGGAGAGCTCGCGATAGGCCTTGTTGACGATGAGCGTGTCGAACTTCGCGTCAAGCACCACGACGCCCATATGCATGGCATCCATTGTCCGCTCGAGATCGGCGAGGTGCTGCGTAGCCTCGCCGGCCGGCGGATCGCTCTCGTCCTGCCGCAGTTCGTCCAGCGCACCGGCCAGTGCCGTGACGTTGCGGCCGATGCCGCGATAGCCGATGAATTCGCCTTCGCCGTCGAACCGCGGGGAACCGGTGATCGAAACCCAGCGGCAGCCGGGACGGCCGCCCTTCAACTCATAAACAAAGTCGCGAAACGGCCGATGCGCCTGCAGATCCTCCAGATGCGCGGCGGCGTGTCGATTGCCGTGCACCATCTGCTTGAGGAAATCGAAGCGGAAACGGCCAAGAATGCTGGCGGGATCGATGCCGGTGGCGGCCTGGTAGTTCTCCGAAAGCCAGGAAAAGCGCAGCTCGGCGTCGGTCTCCCAGACCCAGTCGGCGCCGGCCCCGACCAGTTCGCGCAGCGCTTCGGGCGAACCCCCGACGGACGTATCCTCGCCGTTCACCACCCCTTTTCGGGAACCGCGTCCGCCGCGTGTTCCAACAGTCCCGTCAGCCATCCCGTTCCCACCCCGAAAGCCAAGGCCGAACCCCCTCAGCGGTTCGCCGGCGGAATGTGCCCGAGAAGCATTAATGATCCGCTAACCATAACCAATCCAGACTGCGGCCAGAGCCACATTGCCCTGCGGTATTCCGCCGGTTGTCGGCGGAACCCCGGCCGGGCTATAAGTCGGCGGGGGTGTTGCTGATGACGGGTTGGATCGTGCCTTGTTTCCTGTGCCTGGCGCTGCTTGCGGGCAGCGGCTGCGCACGCAGCTATGACGGCACGGTGGTGATCCCGAAGCCGCTCGATATCAGGCGGGTCTGGGATCGCGATCCGTCGCAGACCGAGGCCAGCCGGATGCAGGCGGAAGCCGGTGTGTTTCCGACGCCGCCGCCGCAGGAGCCCTACCGGCCCGCGGCACGCAGGCACACAACGCAAATTGCCGCGCCAAGGCGGCACGTCAGGTCCAGCCCGCCCAGCATGGCTTCCGAACCGGCCAATCCGCTCACCTGCAAGAATGTCAGCGAACCCGGCAAACGCTACAGGATGGTTTGCGAATAGCTGGTACTTGAGCAATTCCAGGAAAAGTGTGAAACGGTTTTCCGTCCGGAATTGCGTAAAACAAAGACATAGAGCGGTTCGCCGTTTCGGTGAAACGGTGAAACGCTCTAGGCGCAGGTTACTCCGCCGGGAAGAAAGCCGGCCCGACCACCCTGACCGGCCGCGAGCCGGCCAATAGCTCGACCGACTCTCGCTGGGCGGCGCCCCTGGCCTCTGCAGCGTCTGCGCCAGGCTGGGGAATTTGCGCCACGGTGCCAAGATCCGGCTTCGCTGACGGAAAAGGAATGATCGCGTTGGCCATATTGGCTGGCGTCACCGTGCGCGCTCTCAGCTCGGCAACGCGCCGGTGATAGCGCTTGAGGTCGCAGGCCCTGAAGTTCGCATCACCGCGATATTTGAAGGCCGTCGGCAGGTCCTTGTAGGATGTGCGCGTATCGAGCGCGACCATCTCTTCGGTTTCAAGGCTTGGGTCCCTGAGCGTGTACAGGTCGACGCCGGCATCGTCGCAGATGTAGCGGCACTGGTCGACCATCTCCTTGACATCGCCGCCTTGCACGAACTGCGATTTCGGCGCCGGGAAGAAATAGCCGTCGGTGAGACGAACGCAAAACAGCATCGAATTGCTGCCGATCATGGCGCCAGCCGGACGCTGTCTTTGTTGCCCGGCGGCGGGCGTGCAGCCGAGCGCGACGAGCCTGGCCTGCAGTCCGGACGCATCCCGGCGCGAAACCGCGGCGCCGGCGATCTGGCGTTGCACCTGTGTGCGGCTTTTGGCGAGGTCGGCGCAAGCATTGAAGAACCCGCCCACCGCACTTTGCGCCGTGCACCGGCGTTGCCTCTCCAGCCCCTGGATCGCCGCAAGCTGGCGACGCAGCTGCGCAAGCTCGGGGCTGATCCCGCCGCTGCGGCCGGACGGTGCCAGCTGGCTCCTGAGCGCGGCGCATGGATCGGCAAGGGAAGCCGAAATGCCGAGGACGCTTGCCGCTACCGACACCAGTGCAAAGGTCACGACAAGCCACAAACGCATCATCGGCGACACCTGGTCCTTGTACCCCTGTGGAGCCGATCGCCGCTCCAGCCGATTGAGCCTCAATGCGTGAGGCAAGTCTAATTGAAGAGACGCCAACAACCGCCAGGTATTTTATGCCGAGTGTATTATGCGGTTCCTGTAAATTCGCTATTACACTTTTGTTTCAAGATTGAGACGTAGCCAGGCTTGGGCGAGCCCAGGCCGCCGCAATCATCGATCCCGCGTTATCGGCCCTTGCGGATGAAACCTTTCTCCGGTGTCTCGCGTTGTGTCGGGCAAAGGAGACCGAAGATGTCTATTCACTTCACTGTCTCTGGCCTGACCAGGAACCTGTTCCACTCGCTGGGGCTGGACCATGAGCGGGGGCCGAGAGCGCTCGATCCCGAACAGAGCCTGCTGCTGGAATGCTATCTGGCCGGACAGATTCCGGAATCCGCCTGGGCCGACTACGTCTTCGAGACGCCGGAACTGCAGCGGCATGTCGATATCAGACGGCCGCACAGCTGATCAGAGCAATTTCAGCAAAAGTGTGAGCCGTTTTCCGGGAAAAGCGCGTAGCGCTTTCCCCTGGGAATTGCGTCAAGACAACGAGAGAGCGGGTCGCCGTTTCTGTGAAACGGTGAAACGCTCGCCCGCTCGCCTACTGCTTGGGCGAAGCGAATTGCACGGTGAAGACATTGCCCGCGACGCCTTGCGCCAGCGTCGGCGAAAAGCTCAACGGCAAGCACTTTTGCAGGGCAGTGGTTGCGGCGTCGACGAATGATTTCCTGGTATCCGCATCGCCATCGACCTTGATCGCCGTCGGCCGCGGCGGACCGATCAGCGTGCCGTCGCGCTTGAAGCTGAAGCTCAAGGTGACGCTGGCATTTCCAACACCCGCCGGCGGCGTCCAGCACGCCTGGATGGCATCGCCGACCTCCGCCATCGTGTCGAGCGGCGCGGCATTGCACGGGTAGCCTCCGACCAACACAACACCGGCAATCGCAAACACTCTCGCTACGCCCTTCATCGCAAAGCTCCTCGTGTGTCGTCCGCCGACCATGATGGTAGGGTCGAAGCAGACGATGGCAATATGCCTGATGTCGGACTTTACGGCAGGAGACGCGCCTGATGGCGCATCGGCGAAAAGCAAAAGGCCGGCATTGCGCCGACCTTTCCCTTCACCCTTGCGCCAGTACATCCGTGGTCGCGCGGTGCCTTCAATAGACAGCGTTCTGGTTAATGAATCCTTAGCGTTGCGCGCTGGCCTGCGACTTCACATAGGCGATGTAGCCGCGCACGTCGCCGGCCGGCTCGGCATAGGCCTGGCCGAGTTTCTTCTCCATCGCCTCGACATACTCCTTGGCCCATTTGGGCAGCGCATAGTCGATGACGGCCAGGAACTCCAGCGTCGATGCCAGGCGTATGTCGGCGATCGACGGGTGCTTACCGCCGATGAACGGCTTGCCGTCCCTGAAGAAGGAGTGAAACACCTCCAGCGGCTCGGCAATTGCTGCCATGGCGGCCTTCTGCGCCTCGGACTTCTTCTCCGGATGGGCGTCGCTATGGCCGACTTCGCCGGCATAGTGCGGGAAACCCAGCGCCGGATAGGTGGCGCGCGCCACATACGGGTAGAGCGTGCCGATCAGGTAGAACATGGCGCTGTCGACCATCGCCCGCTTGGCCGGCGCCTTGGGATAGAATTTCTCCAGCCCGTGCTTGTTGGCGAGATACTGCATGATGGCACAGCTCTCCCACAGCACGCCGCGCGGCAGCCCCTTGTCCTCGATCATCGGCGTCAGATGCGCCGGATTGCGCGCCATATATTCCGGCGACCGCGTGTGGCCCCAGGCGTCGGTCTCGGCGGCGTCGAACCCGGCTGCACGGGCAAACACCCGGACGGTCATGTTGTTGACGCTCGGCTTCAGCATCGAGAGCTTCAGCGCCGGTTTTTTCGCCGCCTTGGCCTTCGGCCCCGACATCTTAGTAGCCGGCTTTGTCGCGGCTTTCGCGGCCGGCTTTTCGGCTGCCTTCGGCGCGGCCTTTACGGCCGCCTTTGCGGCCGGCTTCGCAGCCGCTTTTGCCGCAGGCTTGGCCGCTGATTTGCCAGCGCTCTTAACTGTCTTTGCCATTGGGTCCTCCCCTTTTGCTGGCCGTCAGTATGGATTCTTCGGCGTCCGGTCGTCTGACAAGGTCGCGCGCGACCATTCGACCAGCGTCTGGATCGCGTCGGCAAGGTGCACTTCGGCGATGTTGTAGTCGCCGCGCGCAACGCGCAGCTTGTGCGCCTGCATCAGCACATCGGCGTGGGTGAAGCCGGCCGGCGGCTCAAAGCGATAGGACGCTAGCTCGATCAACAGGCCGAGCGGATCCTCGAAATAGATCGAATCCATGAAGCCGCGATCCTTGACACCGCTGTGCTTGATGGCGCGCTCGTCGAGCCGGGCGACCGCCTGCAGGAAGGTCACGCGCGACACCGAGAACGCAATATGATGGACGCAGCCCGGTTCGGTGGGCGTGCGCCGCTTGACCGGCGTGCGGCTCTCGTCGGTGAAGACGGTGATCAGCCTGCCGTCGCCGGGATCGAAATAAAGATGGCTTTCGCTTGGCTTGTCGAGATTGGGTTGCTCGAAAATGAACGGCATGCCGAGCACGCCCTCCCAGAAATCGATCGAGGTCTGGCGGCCGGCGCCGACGAGCGTGATGTGATGGACGCCCTGCGACTGCAGTTTCTGCATCGGTCTCCTCCTCGCCGGCCCTCGCCTATGTTCCCCGGCGTCTTGCGCGCCGCAACGCCCTTTGGCGAGGCTTCGTACATGATGCTAGTGCAATTGGCCGCGCCGCGCCAGAAGCTCGCGGAAACTGCCGGCGCTGGATGGTGAACGGGCTTGAGTTGCATGACCTGAGGCTATGCAACAGCTCTGAGCTCGGCCTCCGCCAGCGTTCCCAGGCCCGCGCATTCGGCGCATGCCATCGTCTGCCCGGGACAGCCGGCCCGGTGCGTGCCTTGCGGGCAGCAATGCCCTTTCGACTCACGCCATTTCAAGCAATCGAAAACCTGCCCGCTGCCGTGACAGCACGGGCATATCATTTTTGCCGAATTCATGCCTGCTATGCCAAACCAAATCCGCGTTGCCGCAGATGCTATCCCCGCACCGCAAGTAACAGAGATCGCTACGCTTTCAAGCGTCGCGGCCTGACTTAAATTGGGTGTATTCGGGTGCGCGGACTTGCCGAATTTCGCTGATGCGCCGACCCTCGCGGTCACACGCGATCCGCGCGGCTGCTGCCCGAAATTTTCGATGATGCGGAAGGAAAGTCGTTGCTTGGTACGCCCAAGGGGAATCGAACCCCTGTTCCCGCCGTGAGAGGGCGGTGTCCTGACCGCTAGACGATGGGCGCGTTCAAGAACCGGCGATATAGGCTGACGGTTTGGAAAAAGCAACTGGGCTTGGAACGGCCGGACCGCTTCTGTGTAATGTCGCTTCGCGAACCTAGCGTTTCGGCTCGATCAGGTCCCACAGATTGCCGTAGAGATCGGCGAAAACCGCCACGGTACCGTAGGGCTCATGGCGTGGCGTTTCGTGGAAGTCGACGCCGTTTTCCAGCATGGTCGCATGGTCACTGTCAAAATCATCGGTTTCGAGAAACAAAACCACGCGGCCTCCGGTCTGGTCGCCGACGCGGCTCTTCTGCACATCGTCCAATGCTTCCGCCAGAAGCAGCCGGGGCCCTTGCCCGACCGCCGGCGTTACCGTCACCCAGCGCTTGCCGTCGCCGAGCTCGATGTCGTCGCAAAGGACAAAGCCAAGCTTGCCGACATACCAGGCGATCGCCTCGTCATAGTCGGCGACGACGAGCGTGATGGTTGCGATGCGGCGATGTTCGGCAAACCCGGTCATAGTTTCGGCCCGGCTATTTGTTGCGGATGGCGAAGCGGCCGATGATACGGCGCTCGGCGATGTCGTAGACGAAGATGGTGCGGCTGCCGTCGCTGAGCTCGGCGTCGATCGAAATGCGATTGCCCGACAGAGCCTGGCTGATCACCTTGGCTCCGACCGGGAGCACTATGTCGGCCGCGAGCGGCTCGCCGGGCGGAACTGGAATGTCGTTGGCGAGCGGCGGGTTCGCGGGCGGCGCCTTGCGCGATTTGTAGACAATGGCCGCGATCACCACCATAAGGGCCAGCAAAAGCAGGCCGAGATTGATGGCCATGAAGCGGATGAGCCTGCCGCGCACCTTTTCGATCTCGGGATCGAGCGGCTTTTCTTCTTCATCGGCAACGGGCCGGGCCATGGCAGAACTTTCCGGAACTTTTTCGATGAGCGCTCATAACGAAGAGACCCCTGAATTGATAGAGGCTGGACAATTCATAGAGGCGGCGCCGACCGTGCTCGAAGCCGGCGCGGAAGCGGCCGGCCAGCGCCTCGACCAGTGGCTGGCGAGCGCCCTCGGGCCTGACATGTCGCGCAGCCGGGTGCAGATGCTGATCCGGCAAGGTGCCGTTTCGATCGACGGCAAGCCGGTCGACGAGACCAAGCGCAAGATGAGTGCCGGCGAGCGCGTATCGGTCGTCATGCCCGAGCCGGAACCGGCCGAACCGCAAGGCGAGGCCATCGCGCTCGACGTGCTTTATGAGGACGACGAGCTGATCGTCATCAACAAGCCGGCCGGCCTCGTCGTCCATCCCGGCGCCGGCAACTGGACCGGCACGCTGGTCAATGCCCTGATCCACCACTGCGGCGACAGTCTTTCAGGCATTGGCGGCGTCAGGCGGCCGGGCATCGTCCATCGGCTGGACAAGGAAACCAGCGGCGTCATGGTGGTGGCCAAGACCGACCGCGCCCACAAGGCGCTGTCGGAGGCCTTTGCCGACCACGGCCGCACCGGCGACCTCGAACGTGCTTATTTGGCGCTGGTTTGGGGCATCCCTCCACGGCCGACCGGAACGGTCGACGCGCCGCTTGGCCGTGCCGCCGACCGCGTGCGCCGCGCCGTCGTGCCGGAAGGCCGTGACGATGCCCGCCACGCCGTGACCCATTTCACCGTCAAGGAGCGTTTCGGCGAGGGCCAGCAGTCGTTCGCCACCGCCAGCCTGGTCGAATGCCGGCTGGAAACCGGCCGCACCCACCAGATCCGCGTTCACATGGCCCATATCGGCCATCCCGTCATCGGTGACCCCGATTACGGCCAGGCCTTCCGCACCAAGGCCAACCGGCTGCCCGAACTGCTGAAGGGTCAGGTCAAGGCATTTTCCAGGCAAGCTTTGCATGCCTGGCTTCTTGCATTTCGGCACCCGGCTACCCATTTATCGATGAGGTTCGAGGCGCCGATACCGGGGGACATGGAGGAACTCGTCGGCGGCTTCCGCAAGCTCTGAACCAGCCAGCTAAAACCTGAGCGGCATTGTTCACTTCAGCGTGACACACTGTTTCGTGTT
The DNA here is from genome assembly GCF_040320135.1 of Mesorhizobium sp. M0772. Classification (NCBI taxonomy): domain Bacteria; kingdom Pseudomonadati; phylum Pseudomonadota; class Alphaproteobacteria; order Hyphomicrobiales; family Phyllobacteriaceae; genus Mesorhizobium; species Mesorhizobium sp. M0772. The sequence goes on from NZ_JAMYPB010000042.1 coordinate 20,924, forward strand.
GAACAAATGCCTGTCTTTTCTGGTTTTGTTCCTATATAAATCAGTTGCCGCGGGCGAGCCTTTTGGTGCTCGCGTCACATGCCCGCCGCGTTTCGGGGGCATAACTCCAATAGAGAGGGGGCGCAATCATGGCCCAGTCACTACCCAGTATTGTTTCCGGCGAAGGCGGCCTCAGCCGCTACCTGGAAGAAATCCGCCGCTTTCCCATGCTTCAGCCGCAGGAAGAGTACATGCTCGCCAAGCGCTACGCCGAGCATGAAGACACCAGCGCTGCGCACAAGCTCGTCACCAGCCACCTTCGGCTCGTTGCCAAGATCGCCATGGGCTATCGCGGCTACGGCCTGCCGATCGGCGAAGTGATCTCGGAAGGCAATGTCGGCCTGATGCAGGCCGTCAAGAAATTCGAACCCGAGCGTGGCTTCCGCCTCGCGACCTACGCCATGTGGTGGATCAAGGCCTCGATCCAGGAGTACATCCTGCGCTCGTGGAGCCTGGTCAAGATGGGCACGACCGCCAATCAGAAGCGCCTGTTCTTCAACCTGCGCAAGGTGAAGGGCAAGATCCAGGCGCTGGACGATGGCGACCTCAAGCCCGACCAGATCACCGAGATCGCCACCAGGCTGAACGTGTCGGAAGCCGAAGTCGTGTCGATGAACCGCCGCCTGTCGGGCGACGCGTCGCTGAACGCGCCGATCCGCGCCAGCGAAGGTGAATCCGGCGAATGGCAGGACTGGCTGGTCGATGACCACGAAAGCCAGGAAGACATGCTGATCGAGCAGGACGAGCTGGAAAACCGCCGCGGCATGCTGTCGGGCGCTCTGGCCGTGCTCAACGATCGTGAGCGGCGCATCTTCGAGGCCCGCCGCCTCGCCGAGGAGCCACTGACGCTGGAAGAGCTGTCGTCCGAGTTCGACATCAGCCGCGAGCGCGTGCGCCAGATCGAGGTGCGCGCCTTCGAGAAGGTGCAGGACGCGGTCAAGGCCGCCGCCAAGCGCCAGATGCAGGCGCTGCGCACGATCGAGGCGCAGCCCGCGGCGTAAAGCCGGGTTCGGCTAAGGAACAGAAGGCGGCGTCGGGAAACCGGCGCCGCCTTTTTTGTTTTGTCGTCCGTCGGTGGTTAGCGAAAGTCGGGCAACAGCTGATCTCCCCCCTTGAGGGGGAGATGTCCGGCAGGACAGAGGGGGGCGTGACGGATCGCAGCTTGCGATTTTAACTATCCCCAACCTGGAATTGTTCGAGCACACAGCAAAGGTCGGCGGGACAGCACCCCCCTCTGCCCTGCCGGGCATCTCCCCCTCAAGTGGGGAGATTGGCAGCTTCGGCGACGGCGCCTACAGCATGAACCGATCTACAGCCCATCCAGCGGAAACTTGAGATACCTTCGGCCATTGGCCTCTGGTTCCGGCAGCCTCCCGCCATTCATGTTGACCTGCAGCGCATGCAGGATCAGCCGCGGCATCGGCAGTGTCTTGTCGCGCGCTTCGCGCAAGGCGACGAACTCGGCTTTGCGGCGCGCCGCAACGAGGTGGATATTCTTTGCCCTCTGCTCGGCGACCGTGCTCTCCCAGCACGGCTCGCGCCCGCCGGCCTGATAGTCGTGGCCGACGAACACCCGCGTATCGTCCGGCAGCGCCAGAATGCCCTCAATCGAATGCCACAGCCGCGCGGCACTGCCGCCGGGAAAGTCCGTCCTTGCCGAGCCGCTGTCGGGCATGAACAGCGTGTCGTGGACGAAGGCTGCGTCGCCAATGACATAGGTGATCGAGGCGAGCGTGTGGCCGGGCGAGAACAGCACCTTGACCGGCAGGTTGCCGATCATGAACGTTTCGCCTTCCCCAAACAGCCGGTCCCACTGCGAGCCGTCTGCGGGGAAATCCGGCCAGTTGTAGATCGCCTTCCACAGCGCCTGGACTTCGATGATCCTGTCGCCGATCGCCGTCGGCGCGCCGGTCTTTTCCCGGAGATAGTGCGCCGCCGAGAAATGATCGGCATGCGGATGGGTGTCCAGGATCCACTCGAGCTCCAGCCCGTTTTCGCGGATAAAATCCAGCAAGGCGTCGGCATTCTTCGTCGCCGTCGCGCCGGATTTTTCGTCGAAATCGAGGATCGGGTCGATGACGGCGCAGCGTCTCGTCACCGGGTCGGTGACGACATACTGGATGGCGCCGGTCGGCTTGTCGTAGAAGCCGGCGACCTCAGGTTTGGCCGAAGCGATGTCCAATGTCCGGCCCCCCTGCCCCTTGCCCGACAGGAACCGTTTTCTCCGTCGGGTTGAACAAGAGCATGGTCATCTGGCAAAGCGCGCCGGTCAAGCACGCCTTGCCACAAATAGGACTGAAGCCCCAAATAGCTCCGACGGAGAAAACCTAGGCTGACGGCTGCTTGGTCTTCCTGAGATAGGGCAGGATCGTCTCGAAAGCGCCAAAACGCTTGACCGCATCTTCGTTCGAAACCGCGGCGGTGATGATCACATCCTCGCCCTGCTTCCAGTTGGCCGGCGTCGCCACCTGGTGCTTGGCCGTCAGCTGCATGGAATCGACCGCGCGCAGGATCTCGTCGAAGTTGCGGCCCGTCGTCATTGGGTAAGTCAGCACCAGCTTGATCTTCTTGTCCGGCCCGATGACATAGACCGAGCGCACCGTGGCGTTGTCGGCCGGCGTGCGGCCTTCCGACGTCTCGCCGGCGCCCGCCGGCAGCATGTCATAAAGCTTGGCCACCTTGAGGTCCTTGTCGCCAATCAGCGGGTAGTTCACCGTCTGGCCGGTCGCCGTCTTGATGTCGGCCTGCCACTTGTCGTGGCTCGCAACGGGATCGACGGAAATGCCGATGACCTTGACGTTGCGCTTCTTGAACTCGCCTTCGAGCCCCGCCATCGTGCCCAGCTCGGTGGTGCAGACCGGGGTGAAATTCTTCGGATGGCTGAACAGGATCGCCCAGCCGTCGCCGATCCAGTCATGAAACTTGATCGGCCCTTGCGTGGTCTCGGCGGTGAAGTCAGGCGCGATGTCGTTGATACGAAGGCTCATGGCATTATTTCCCCAGCAACAGATTTCGTCAGGAGCGGCCGTGGACGGCGTCAACGCTCCGGCATTCCCGCATCTTAGCGCAAAAATCGCGGCTGCAGGACAATAGAAAACTATTATTGGCGACGGAACGAGCACTTTCGTTCTACGGACCGACGTTGGGCCGACAATCTTTCGTTTGTGCGGGAAAGGCTCAGGCCTTGTTGACCGCCAGCGACGTGGCCAGGTCTTCCATGCGCTGGGCGAGCGCGCCGAGCGCGCTGGTCAGCACAGTGTCGTTCTTGTCGGCCTTGGTCAGCGCTTCGTCGCGCGTCTTGCGCAGCGTCTGCACTTCGGTCTCCATGCCCTTGACCCGCTTCTGCAGCTCCGAAAGCTCGTCCATCACCATGATGCCGGCCATCACCGTCAGCCGCTGGTCGCCGATCTCGCCGAACGAATCCTTCAGATGCGAGACATAACGGTCGAACCGCTCGGCGAGGTCGATCAGGTGCTCTTCCTGACCCTCGTCGCAAGCCATGCGATACTGCTTGCCGTCGATGGAAACCGTGACCTGTGCCATGGCCTGCAGCTCCTACCTGTCCAGCACCGCGCGGATGGTTTCCATGGCGGTCACCAAGCGGCGCGACACTTCCTTGTTGGCATCTTCCAGCCGTTCGGCGCGGGCTTCGGAATTGTCGAGTTCCTGCGCCAGCCGTGAACGGTCGGCGTTCATGCGCTGCACCTCAGCCTCGGCTTCGGAATAGTCGCGCTCGTGCTCGAGCTTGGCCGCGACGGCGTTTTCCAGCCCCTCGATGGCCTTGCCCAGCCTGTGGATGACTTCCTTGAGTGTGGTTTCGCCGGTCATGGCCTTCGTCCTGTGCCCTGCCCATCACCGAATCGCTTCGCGTTCAGAACGCGTTAACAAGGAAACATTAGGCACCGGGTGAAGGCAACGTCAACAAAGCTCTCGCGACTGTCCCCCGCTAACGCTAATGTAGGTCGCCCCATAAGGTCTCAAAGCCATCACAAGACCGGCAAATGTGCAGCCGATTTGTTGACTAAAAGCCCGTGGCTGCTATGTGTCGCGCACTCTTTCCTGGGCTCTGCCAAGCCCACAAATCCCCACCCCGGAGGTACCATGACGTCGCGTGAACAACATGACCGGATGGCCAATGCGATCCGTTTTCTCTCCATGGACGCCGTCGAGAAGTCCCAGTCCGGCCATCCCGGCCTGCCCATGGGCTGCGCCGACATCGCCACAGTGCTGTTCACCCGCTTTCTGAAATATGATCCGAAGAACCCCCATTGGCCGGACCGCGACCGCTTCATCCTGTCGGCCGGCCATGGTTCTATGCTGCTCTACTCGCTGCTGCATCTGACCGGTTACGAGGACATGACCCTCGACCAGATCAAGCATTTCCGCCAGCTGGGTTCCAAGACCGCCGGCCATCCCGAATACGGCCATGCCACCGGCATCGAGACGACGACCGGCCCGCTCGGCCAGGGTGTCGCCAATTCGGTCGGCTTCGCGCTCGGCGAGCGCATCATGAACGCCGCCTTCGGCAACGACCTCGTCGACCACTACACCTATGTCCTGGCCGGCGACGGCTGCCTGATGGAAGGGGTTTCGCAGGAAGCCATCGCGCTGGCCGGGCACCTCAAGCTCAACAAGCTGATCGTCTTCTGGGACAACAACAACATCTCGATCGACGGTCCGGTTTCGCTTGCAGACAACACCGACCAGGTCGCCCGCTTCCAGGCCTCGGGCTGGAACGCCAGCCACATTGACGGCACCGACCCCGAGGCGATCGCCTACGCCATCGAAGCCGCCCGCCATTCCGACAAGCCGACGATGATCGCCTGCAAGACGACCATCGGCTTCGGCGCCCCGACCAAGGCCGGCACCAACAAGGCCCACGGTTCGCCGCTCGGCGCCGACGAGATCGCAGGCGCGCGGAAATTCTTCAACTGGGACTCGCCGCCCTTCGAAATTCCGGCCGACATTCTCGACGCCTGGCGCACCGCCGGCAAGGCCGGCGTCAAGCCGCGCACCGACTGGGAAGGCCGCCTGGCCAAGGCCAAGCCTGAGTTGAAGACCGAGTTCGAGCGCCGCCTCGCCGGCAAGCTGCCGTCGAATTTCGATGCCGTCATTGCCGACTACAAGAAGAAGCTGTCGGCCGACAAGCCGAAGGTCGCCACCCGCAAATCGTCGGAAATGGCGCTGGAAGTCATCAATGGCGCGGTGCCGGAAACCATCGGCGGCTCTGCCGACCTCACCGGCTCCAACAACACCAAGACCAGCCAGACCAAGAACATCACGCCGGACGATTACGGCCAGCGCTATGTCCACTACGGCATCCGCGAGCATGGCATGGCGGCCGCCCTCAACGGCCTGACGCTGCATGGCGGCCTCATCGCCTATGGTGGCACCTTCATGTGCTTCTCCGACTATGCCCGTCCGTCGATGCGGCTGGCGTCGCTGATGGGCATCCGCTCGATCTTCGTCATGACCCATGATTCGATCGGTTTGGGCGAAGACGGCCCGACCCACCAGCCGGTCGAGCACTTGGCGGCGCTCCGCGCCATCCCCAACCACAATGTCTTCCGCCCGGCCGACGCGGTGGAAACCGCCGAATGCTGGCAGATCGCCATTGAATCGGAAAAGACCCCGTCCACCCTGGCGCTGACCCGTCAGAACCTGCCGACGGTGCGCACCGAGCACTCGGCCAGGAACCTCAGCAGCCAGGGCGCCTATGAACTGGTCGCGGCGAGCGGCGAAGCGGCGGTGACGATCTTCGCCACCGGCTCCGAGGTCGAGATCGCGCTCGGCGCCCGTGATTTGCTTGAAAAGCATGGGCACCCGACCCGCGTCGTCTCGGTGCCTTGCTTCGAACTGTTCGACCAGCAGAGCGACGCCTACCGCAAGGAGACGATCGGCAACGCGCCGATCAAGATGGCGATCGAGGCCGGCATCCGCCAGGGCTGGGATCACCTGATCGGCTCCGACGGCATCTTCATCGGCATGACCGGCTTCGGCGCTTCCGGCACCATCGAGCAGCTCTACCCGCATTTCGGCATCACCGCCGAAGCCGCGGCCAAGGCGGCGGAAGCCCGCCTGCACGGCAAGTAAGATCAGGGTCAGTCCCGCGCACCTTCGAGGCGGATTCGCGGGGCTGGACCAACCTAATCGATTTAAATTCGGCCTTCTGCGGCTGGATTCTTGTGCCATCCGCCGCTATGAAGCTGCGGACCCATCTGCCGCCTCCAGCTCCCAGGGAGAGTAAAATGACCGTCAGAGTTGCCATCAACGGATTTGGCCGCATCGGCCGCAACATCCTGCGCGCCATCCATGAATCCGGCCGCAAGGACATCGACGTCGTCGCCGTCAACGACCTCGGCCCGGTCGAGACCAACGCGCATCTGCTGCGCTATGACAGCGTGCACGGCCGCTTCCCGCACGAAGTGTCGGTCTCGGGCGACCAGATCACCGTCGGCAAGGAGACCTTCAAGGTCACCGCGATCAAGGACCCGGCGCAACTGCCGTGGAAGGAACTCGGCATCGACATCGCGCTCGAATGCACCGGCATCTTCACCGCCCGCGACAAGGCTGCCGCGCATTTGACCGCCGGCGCCAAGCGCGTCGTCGTCTCCGCGCCTGCCGAAGGTGCTGACCTCACCGTCGTCTACGGCATCAACCACGACAAGCTGACCAAGGACCACATCGTCATCTCGAATGCGTCCTGCACCACCAACTGCCTGGCGCCGCTGGCCGCAGTGCTGCACGAGACCGTCGGCATCGAAAAGGGCATGATGACGACGATCCACTCCTACACCGGCGACCAGCCGACGCTGGACACCATGCACAAGGATCTCTACCGCGGCCGCGCGGCTGCCCTGTCGCAGATCCCGACCTCGACCGGTGCGGCCAAGGCGATCGGCCTGGTGCTGCCCGACCTCAAGGGCAAGCTCGACGGCATCTCGATCCGCGTGCCGACCCCCAACGTCTCGGTTGTCGACTTCAAGTTCATCGCCAAGCGCGCCACCTCCGTGCAGGAGATCAACGAAGCGGTGATCGCCGCCTCCAACGGCAAGTTGAAGGGCATTCTCGGCGTCACCCATCACCCGAATGTGTCGATCGACTTCAACCACGATCCGCGCTCGTCGATCCTGGCGCTCGACCAGACCAAGGTCATGGACGGCAACTTCGTTTCGGTGCTGTCCTGGTACGACAATGAGTGGGGCTTCTCTAACCGCATGGCCGACACCTCGGTCGCCTTTGGCAAGACCATCGCCTGACCTGAAGGCATCGTCTCGCAGCTTCGAACGCCCGGCTTGTCCGGGCGTTTTTCGTCAGGGCGGCGGGCAAGGCGCGCCAAGCCGCCAAACCCCGGAAAATCAGCGGCATCAGGCAAAAAGCCATCCTTGCGCCTTGCACCGGCCATGCCTTCGCCCCACTCTCCCGTGAATCGGTAGAAAGAGGAATTCGAGGGGCAAATCACGGATGGAGCATGCGATCTATCTCGTCACGCTGGTCGGCACAGCGCTAGTCGTCGCCGCAGCGTTCTCGAGCCTGATCGCCTTCCGCTTCGGCGCCCCTTTGCTGCTGCTCTTCCTCTGCATCGGCCTCGCCAGCGGCGTCGATGGTCTCGGCATCGAATTCGACAATGCGCGCGTGGCATATTTTGCCGGCTCACTGGCGCTGGCGGTCATCCTGTTCGATTCCGGTTTCGGCACGCCGCTCAACGCGCTGCGCCAGGCGGCCGGACCGGCGCTGTCGCTGGCGACCTTCGGCGTAATCCTGACCACTGGCCTGTTTGGCGCCGCCGCCTATTACCTGCTCGACCTCAGCTGGCTGGAATCCTTCCTGCTTGGAGCTGCCGTCGCCTCGACCGACGCGGCTGCGGTGTTCTTCCTGCTGCGCGCCGGCGAGATCAATCTGCGCGAGCGCGTGCGCGCGACACTGGAAGTCGAATCCGGCACCAACGACCCGATCGCCATCTTCCTGACCATCACGCTGGTCGAGATCATCGCTGCCCACGCCAATCCCGAGACCCATGTGCTGGTCACCGACCTGATCCTCGGCTTCCTGCTCAATATGGGGCTCGGCGCCGTCGTCGGCGTGCTTGGCGGGCTCGGCATCGTGCGCCTCGTCGACCGGCTCAACCTCGACCATGGCTTGCTGCCGATCTTCGTGCTGACCCTGTCGCTGATGGTGTTCGCCGCCGCCGGCGCCATTGGCGGCTCGGGCTTCCTGGCGGTCTATCTCGCCGGGCTGATTGCCGGCAACTCCGACATCCGCGCCGTCACCATCCTGAAGCGCTTCCAGGACGGCATGTCGTGGCTGGCACAGATCATCATGTTCCTGATCCTCGGCCTGTTCGCGACACCCTCGCAGTTTCCGGCGATCATGGTGCCGGCGGTGCTGCTCGGCCTGTTCCTGATGTTTGTCGCGCGCCCTGTCGCCGTCTGGCTCTGCCTGATCCCGTTCCGCCTGCCGCGTCCCGAGATCGCCTTCGTCTCCTGGGTCGGCCTGCGCGGCGCCGTGTCCATCCTGCTTGCCATCACTCCGCTGCTCGGAGGGCTGGAGAACGGCCGCACCATCTTCAACGTCGCCTTCATCATCGTTCTGGTATCGCTGGTGGTGCAGGGTTGGTCGGTCGGTCCGCTGGCGCGCCGGCTCGGCCTGATCGTGCCGGCGAGGCTCGGGCCGCTCGACAAGGTCAAACTCGAACTGCCGGGCTCCGCCCACCACGAACTGCTCGCCTACCGCGTCGCGCCCGGCAGCCCGGTGGCGCGCGGCGAGCGCATCCCGCGCTGGGCACGGCCCTCGCTGGTGCTGCGCGACGGCCGCTCGATGCGTTTCCAGGACATGGGCCGGCTCGCGGCCGGCGACCAGGTCTACATCTTCGTGCCCGACCGCTATCCGCGCCTGCTTGACAAGCTGTTCGCCAGCCGCGCCGTGGTCGACCCCGAGGATGCCGACTTCTTCGGCGCCTTCGCCGTCGATCCCGCCCGCTCGGCCGCAGAGCTCGAGGCCGCATACACTCCGGGATTGAGCGAAGCCGAGCAGAAGCTCACCGTCGGCGCGCTGGTGACGGCGCGGCTCGGCGGCCATGCCGAATATGCCGACCGGGTGCTGATCGGCCCGATCGAATTGATCGTCCGCGACGTCGACGACAAGGGCAAGATCACCGGTCTCGGCCTCTCCTTCGAGCCGACCGCGCCGGTGGCGCGGGTTCCGGTGTTCCTGAGCGCCGGCGAGATCGGCGATCGTGTCTCCGCCTTCATCCGCAACTGGCGCAAGCCGACCGAGACGCAGACTGCAGAGGCGACAGCCAATGAGAAGGCCCTTGAGCCGACGGCGGAAAAGATAACGACCGAAGGCTGACAAGCGATCGGTTCACGCTGACGTCCCGCATCATCACGACAGCCTTCGCCTTGATCTCAAAATTTAGCTCGCACCCCGGCTCAAGCCTTGCATCGTCATCGATGCGAGGTATGGTCCCGGCGATTTTCCACGGAAAGGAACCCGCATGGCCGCCTTCAAGACACTCGACGATATCGGCAATATCAGCGGCAAGCGCGTGCTGGTGCGCGTCGACCTCAACGTGCCCGTCGCCGACGGCAAGGTCACCGACGCCACCCGCATCGAACGCATTGCGCCGACCATCGCCGAACTGTCCGGCAAGGGCGCCAAGGTCATCCTGCTCGCGCATTTCGGCCGCCCGAAGAATGGTCCCTCACCCGAATTCTCGCTGGAGCCGATCGCCAAGGCTGCCGCGGAGGTGCTTGGCCGCCCCGTCGGCTTTGCCGGCGACTGCGTCGGCGACACGGCGGGCAGTGCGGTCGCCGCCATGAACAAGGGCGATGTGCTGCTGCTGGAAAACACCCGCTTCCACAAGACCGAGGAGAAGAACGACCCGGCCTTCACAGAGCGGCTCGCCGCCAATGGCGATATCTTCGTCAACGACGCCTTTTCCGCCGCCCACCGGGCACACTCCTCGACCGAAGGCCTGGCGCGGCTGTTGCCGTCCTATGCCGGCCGCACCATGCAGGCCGAGCTCGAGGCGCTGGAGAAGGGGCTCGGCAATCCGGTCCGCCCTGTCGTCGCCATTGTCGGCGGCGCCAAGGTGTCGACCAAGATCGACCTGTTGATGAACCTGGTGAAGAAGGTCGACGCGCTGGTGATCGGCGGCGGTATGGCCAACACTTTTCTCGCCGCGCGTGGCACCGCTGTCGGCAAGTCGCTGTGCGAGCATGACCTTGCCGCGACCGCCAAGCAGATCATGATCGAGGCCGCCGAAGCCGGCTGCGCCATCATCCTGCCTGTCGACGGTGTCGTCGCCAAGGAATTCAAGGCGGGTGCGGCCAGCGAGACCGTTGCCATTTCGGATGTCCCGGCTGACGGCATGATCCTCGATGTCGGCGAAAAGACCGTGAAGACGATCGGTGAATGGATCGACCGCGCCGCGACGCTGGTCTGGAACGGCCCGCTCGGCGCCTTCGAGATCGAGCCTTTCGACCACGCCACGGTGGCGGCGGCCAGGCACGCGGCGTCCCGCACCAGGGCCGGCAAGCTGGTCTCGGTCGCCGGTGGCGGGGACACGGTGGCCGCCCTCAACCATGCCGGCGTCGCCGACGATTTCACCTATGTCTCGACCGCCGGCGGCGCTTTCCTCGAATGGATGGAAGGCAAGCCGCTGCCCGGCGTCGACGTGCTGAAGAAACAAGCCTGACCGGATTGGGGGGCACAAAAACGGACGCCAGGAACTTTCAACCGATTCGAGCTTTCCGATGCCATTCCTTTGGCGGTAGAGTTCCGTTAAGCGCGGAACAACGCCGTCAAGGAGAAGCAAAATGAGCGAACGTCTCGAAGACATTGCCGCCGCGATGGTGGCCGGCGGCAAGGGCCTGCTGGCCGCCGATGAGAGCTCCGGCACCATCAAGAAGCGCTTCGACGTTATCGGCGTCGAATCGACCGCCGATAGCCGCCGCGACTACCGCGAGATGATGTTCCGCGCCAAGGACGCAATGACGAAGTACATCTCCGGCGTCATTCTCTACGACGAGACCATCCGTCAGAAGGCTGCCGACGGCACGCCTCTGGTCGACATCATCAAGGCGGCGGGCGCCATTCCCGGCATCAAGGTCGATGCCGGCGCCAAGCCACTCGCCGGCTTTCCCGGCGATACCGTTACCGAAGGCCTCGACGGCCTGCGCGAACGGCTCGCGGATTATTACAAGCTCGGCGCCCGCTTCGCCAAATGGCGCGCGGTGATCGACATCGACACAGGCAAGGGCGTGCCCTCGGTCAATTCGATTGGCTCCAACGCCCATGCGCTGGCCCGCTATGCCGCACTGTGCCAGGAGGCCGGCATCGTGCCGATCGTCGAGCCGGAAGTGCTGATGGATGGCGCGCACGACATCGACACCTGCTACGACATCTCGAAGGCAACGCTGATCAAGCTCTATGACGAGCTGCATGCGGCGCGCGTTTTGCTGGGAGGCACCATCCTGAAGCCGAACATGGTGCTGGCCGGCAGGAAGTCGGGCAAGGTGAGCAGCCCCGAAGAGGTCGCGGAAAAGACCATAAAACTGTTCCGCGAAACCGTACCGGCAGCGGTGCCGGGCATCGCCTTCCTTTCGGGCGGGCAGTCGGACGAGGAGGCGACCGCCAACCTCAACGCCATCAACGCCATCGGGCCGCATCCGTGGAAGCTGACCTTCTCCTATGGCCGGGCCTTGCAGGCCGCCCCGCAAAAGGCCTGGAGCGGCAAGGCATCGAACGTCGCCGCCGGCCAGGCCGCCTTCACCCATCGTGCCCACATGAACCATCTGGCGGCGCTGGGACAATGGACGGCGAGCCTCGAACAGGCCGCCTGAGCGCAGTCCTCCCGTTGTCATACAACCCGGGCCGATGCGCCCGGGTTTTGTTTATGCAAAGCCCGGCTTGGGCGGAGTTCGTCCATCCTTATCTACCTTTCGGCAAAAGCTGACGGCGATGTCGGTTCCTGCCCACTCCGAACGTCCTTGGGTGAGCAGACAGGGAGAACTTCATGACTCGCAGCAAGGTGGTTTCGCGTGAAGACTGGTTTGAGGCGCACAAGGCGCATCTGGCGCGCGAGAAGGAATTGACACGGTTGCGTGAGCGCATCGCCGCCGAGCGGCGTGAACTGCCCTGGATGAAAATCCGCAAGGACTATGTCTTCGAGACCGAGCAGGGTCCGAAGAACCTGGCCGGACTGTTCGGCGCCAACAGCCAACTGATCGTCTACCACTTCATGATGACGCCAGGATCGAACCACCGCTGCGAAGGATGCTCCTTCCTTGCCGACCATATAGACGGCGCCGATCAGCATCTCAGGCACCACGACGTGTCGCTGGTGGTGGTTTCGCGCGCGCCGCTGGAGGAACTGCTGCCTTACAAGCAGCGTATGGGCTGGAAATTCGACTGGGTGTCGTCCTACGCCTCGGATTTCAACTTCGACATGCAGGTCTCCTTCACCGACAAGCAGATCGCGGCCGGCGACACCACCTACAATTTCGAGACGCGTCCGCGCACGTCAAAGGACCTTCCCGGCACCAGTGTTTTCTACAAGGAAGAGAACGGCGACATATTCCTTACCTTTATGTCGCGCGCCCGCGGCGGCGAGGCGCAGATCGGCACTTACGACTATCTCGACATGACACCGAAGGGCCGCGGCGAAAATGGCCCTTACCATAGCCTGATGGACTGGGTGCGGCTGCATGACGAATATCAGGACAAGCAGGCGGACAAGCCGAACTGCTGCGACTAGAAGCTCGTTCACCTCAGGCGAAACTTGCGCTAAGGCTGCCGCTGATCTCTAAACGGTATCGCCATGCGCTTCCCGGCCCTTCTCACCTGGCTTGCCTACCCCGTTTATGTCTGGCAAGGGCTCGGCGTGCGCCGCCGCACCACCCGCATGCTGCCGGCACAAGGGCCGGTGATGCATGAGATATCCGGCAAGCCGCCGGCGATCTCGCTGCTGGTGCTGGGGGATTCCTCCGCCGCCTCGGTCGGCATCGGCAATTCCGAGGACGGGCTTGCCGCGCAGCTTGCCATGCTGATCGCAAAACGAACCGGCCTTGCCGTGCGCTGGCGCGCCGCCGGCTTCAACTCGGCAACGTCGGGCCAGATCCGCGACCACGTCCTGCCCAATCTGTCGGCCGATCCGTGGACGCACATCGTGCTCGCCATCGGCACCAACGACACCAAGAATTTCCATTCGGTACCGCGCTTCAAGAAGGAGTTCGGTGGCCTGCTCTACGCCTCGCGTGCCAAATGGCCGGAGGCGCGCGTGGTGTGGTCGCCGGTGCTGGAGTTCACCCGCGCGCCGGCCATGCCGCCGCTGCTCGGCAAGATTCTCGAAATCCGCGCTACCGCAATGAACCGCATGGGCGAGCGCCTCTGTTTCGAGCGCGGCGCCGTGCCGGCGCCACGGCTGCCGATCACCAACCCGGAGGCCGGCTTTGCCTCCGATGGCTTTCATGCCTCGGAAGCCGGTTACCGCGCCTGGGCCGAACATCTGGTCGGATGGGTGCTCGCCGATTGACCTGAGGGGGCACAAGCTCGGACTGGTGGGCTTCAGAGAACTGACGCGAGTATTTCCAAATACTGTTGATTGCAGCCTGCTTCCAATGGATCTGAGCCAGAATATCATCCAGCAGCAATGGATGAGCTACGGCCTGGATTCCGAAACCGGCAACGACACCTGCACGCTGACCGGCAACCGCGCCGAATCGAGCAAGCATGTCATTCCGGCCGGCCCGGCCAACGCCACGCCTTTTATTGCGGCGAACCTGCCGGAATTCATGACGACGCGCGGTGGCGATTACTTCTTCGTGCCCAGCCTCAACGCCATCCGGATGATTGCCATGGGAACGATGGACCCGACCTGACCCTCAAGGCTATGTCCAGTGCCCCAGCGCACCCGCCAGCGCGATGGCCGCCATGGCGATCAGGGCCAGCTTCCAGAAATCGCCGCGCCGCTTCAGGCCCGGCCAGCCGAGCGGCTTGATCAGCTGAATGGCCATCATGCCGATGATGACGAGCGCGAGGAGTTTCGACATGCCCGCCTTTGAGCAGCATCGCGACAGGCTGTCAAAGCGGTTCTTGCATGGTCTCGGTCGACTTGGCCATTCCTGACAAAAGGCTCGTTTCCGAACCGACCGCCAAGCACCTCGCAGCTTTCTTCAACGACCTGACATGCTCCTGACAGACTGCTGTCAGGAGGGGTATGCAATAGTGTCTCCATCAGAGAAGAGGAGATGGTCATGAACAGCTTTGGTATTTTGAACAGCGTACAGCACTATGTCGGCAAGATCCGCACGATGCGCAATGAAGTTCGTACCCAGCGCTTCCTGAACTCCTTGCCCGCGGACATCCGCAAGGACATTGGCTGGCCGGATATGTATGAGGGTCACAGCCGCATTCGCGAGATCTGAGGCGTTTTACATGACAATGCTTGGATGCGAACCCCGCAACGCCCGGATCATTGACATGGCCCCCCGGGCGGCGACCCCTCGGGCTGGCGCAAAAACTTTGGCGCCTGCTACGGACAATGCTGAAGGCTCCTGACAGAATGCTGTCAGGAGCACCATGCCATAAACGTGTCAGGAGACATGAATGGTGAAAAGCTGGAACGACAGGCTGAACACGCCGGGCGTCAACGGCGTGAAGCCGACGCCACGCACAATGGGCGACGTCGTCGAGGGCCAGCCGATGCTGGTGCCGACGCCCCGTCAGGTCGATGATTTCATCCGCACGATCCCCAACGGCCTCGAGATGGATGTACGCGCCTTGCGCACCGCGCTCGCCATCGAGCATGGGGCGCAAGTGACATGTCCGGTCACCATCGGTTATCATCTGCGAACCGTCGCCGAAGCCGCCAATGAGGATCTCGAACGCGGCATGACGCTGAACGATATCACGCCGTACTGGCGTGTGCTCGACGTGAACACGCCGACAACGAAGAAGTTGTCCTTCGGCGCGGAATTCGTCGCCGTGCAGCGCAGGCGCGAAGGACTTAAACCATAATGCGTGTCGCCCAAAGTGCGCAGCGGTTTTTGGGAGAACGACAAGCATAAAACAGGACATGGATGTCACCCGGAACCGGTTTTGGGACCATGACATTCATAGACAAGCAGTCGAGGGACCATACGATGCGACGTGCCGACAGGCTCTTTCAGATCGTGCAGCACCTGCGTGGCGGCCGGCTGGTCACCGCCCAGAAGCTCGGCACATGGCTCGAGGTTTCCGAGCGGACCATCTACCGCGATATCGCCGATTTGCAGTCGACCGGAGTGCCAATCGACGGCGAGGCCGGCGTCGGCTACATGATGAGGGAGGGTTTCGACCTTCCGCCGCTGATGTTCACGCGTGACGAAATCGTCGCGCTGGTCGCCGGCGCCCGCATGGTGCGGGCCTTTGGCGGCGCGGCCATGGCGCGTGCGGCCGACGAGGCGCTGGTCAAGATCGGCGCCGTCCTGCCCGACGCCGAGAAGGACCGCATCGCCCGCACCGAGATCCACACGCCGATGTGGGTGGTGAGCGACGCCGCGCGTGAGGCGATCGACGTGATCGAGCGCGCTGTCGAGAAGCGACAGGTGCTGACCATCGACTACCGCGACGAGGCCGGCCGCGGCACCGGGCGTGACATCCGTCCGCTCGGTCTGTGGTTCTGGGGCAAGGTATGGACGCTGGTTGCCTGGTGCGAGATGCGCGACGATTTCCGCGCCTTCCGCATCGACCGCATCGCCTCGGTGGTCATCGCCGGCCGCATCTTCAAGCCTGAGCGCGGCAAGCAGCTTGCCGACTTCTACCGCGCCGTCGAACGCTCGGAGGACTATGGCATGACGCCGGACCGGGCGGCGCGCAGCTGAGACTTCGATAATCAATGAAAAAGCCCGCTCGAAGCGGGCTTTTTTGATGAACTGTCGCAAACCTTACTCGTCGTCCGCATCTTCCTTCTTGGACTTGAGCGCCGAGAGCTTGGCGAACACGGCGTTTGCGTCGAGCTCGGCATCCTCGTCCTTCGGCTTCTCCGGCGCCGGCACCAGGCGCTCGGTCACGGCAGCCGGCAGCAGCGTGTCGCCGACAGGCTGCGCCTGCTCGCGGCCGCGCGAGGCGCGGTTGACTTCCATGTCGAGGTCGATCTGCGAAGCGAGACCCAGCGTCACCGGGTCCATCGGCTGCAGATTGGCCGAATTCCAGTGCTTGCGCTCGCGGATCTGTTCGATCGTCGACTTGGTCGTGCCGACCAGGCGCGAAATCTGCGCGTCCTTCAATTCCGGATGGTTGCGGACCAGCCACAGGATGGCGTTGGGCCGGTCCTGGCGCTTCGACAGCGGTGTGTAGCGGGGACCCTTGCGCTTGGATTCCGGCACCCGCACCTTGGGGTCGGACAGTTTCAGGCGCTGGTTCGGATCCTTCTCGGCGCGCGCGATCTCGTCGCGGGTCAGCTGTCCGGTCATGATCGGATCCATGCCCTTGATGCCCTGCGCCGATTCGCCGTCGGCGATCGCCTTGACCTCGAGCGGATGCAACCCGCAGAACTGCGCGATCTGCTCGAAGGAAAGCGCGGTGTTGTCGACCAGCCAGACGGCGGTCGCCTTGGGCATCAGCAGCGTATTGGCCATTTCAAAAATCCTTCTCGTTCGCCCGCGTTCCCGCGCGGGCGGTGGTTTAGAGCCACCAAAATGGGAAATTCGCGGCCTGTATAACCGCTCCGCTGCCGTTTCGCAATGTTTTTGGCGCAGGGCGCAGCCGTCGGACACCGGACAGCGGGGGAGGCCAGGAGGACCTCGGCTCCGGCGATCATTGATGCCGAGTTGTACAGGGGGTCCAAAACGACAAAACCCGCCGGACAGGGTCCAGCGGGCTCGGAACCGGCGACGGGATACCGTCTGCGGCGGCTCTTGCTTCTGCCGCGTGGTCAGGCCTCATCGGCCGACCAGGCTTCGAATTAGATGGCCTTGCGGGCAATCCTCTCGATGTCGCCGCGGCTGATGCCGAGGTCGCTGAGCTGACGGGCGTTGAGCTTGTTCAGCTCGCGCACGGTTTCGTTGTACATACGCCAGTTACGGAAAGCGCGGATCGGGTTCATGGTTGTCCTCCAGTTGTTGGATCAAATCGTTTCGATGACGCTTAGATAGGCAGTGCTGCCCACGAATTGAACAGACGTCTTTGCATAGCCGCAATGCAAATGCTGCATTGCAGCATTAAGCTTCTGTTCATCTTGCCGACAGGCTGAGCGCGGAGCATGGCGCGAGGTTCAGGTCAGGCCGAGCAGAGAATGGCGGCTCCCGAGAACCGGAGCGGAGCGTACTTCAGTACGAAGCACCGGCCTACGCCGGCCGTAGCCTTAACTGCCGCAACGCCTCATGAGGGCTTCGGCCGGCGAAGGCCGGAAGCGCAGGGAGCCGCCATTCGCAGGCCGGCCTCACCTGAATCTCGCCCCATCTAGCCGACGTCGAGAACGATCTTGCCTATATGCTCGCCCTCTTCCATGCGCTCATGCGCCCGCCATGCGTCGGTCAGCGGGAAGATCATGTCCATCACCGGCGCTACCTTCCGGGTGCCGAGCAGCGGCCACACCTGTGCTTCCAGTGCGGCGGCGAGCGCCGCCTTGAACTCGACCGTGCGAGGCCGCAGCGTCGAGCCGGTGTGGGTCAGCCGCTTGACCATGATTTTCGAGAAATCGGCGCTCGCCACCGCGCCGGCCTGGACGGCGATCTGGACGATCCTGCCCTCGACCGCGGCGGCCTCGTAGTTGCGCGCGATATAGTCGCCGCCGACCATGTCGAGAATGACGTCGGCCCCCTTGCCGCCGGTCGCATCCTTGACCGCCGCGACGAAATCCTCCTCGCGGTAGTTGATCGCCCGGTCGGCGCCGAGTTTCAGGCAGGCGTCGCATTTTTCCTTGCTGCCGGCGGTGGTGACGACATAGGCGCCGAAGGCCGACGCCAGCTGGATCGCCGTGGTGCCGATGCCCGATGAGCCGCCATGGACCAGCAGCGTCTCACCCTTTTTCAGGCCGCCGCGCTCGAACACATTGTGCCAGACGGTGAAATAGTTTTCCGGAACCGCGGCCGCCTCCGTGTGGGTGAAGCCGGCGGGCAGCGGCAGCACGCTGCCGGCATGAACCTTTACATATTCGGCATAACCGCCCCCCGGCGTCAGCGCGCAGACCCGGTCGCCGATGCGCCAGCGCGATATGTCGTCGCCAAGGACGGCCACTTCGCCCGATGCCTCGAGACCGGGCAGGTCGGAAGCGCCGGGCGGCGCCGGATAGGCGCCCTTGCGCTGCTGCACGTCGGGGCGGTTGACGCCGGCCGCACGCACCCGGATCAGGATTTCGCCGGGACCAGGCACCGGCACGTCGCGCGTTTCCGGTTTCAGCACCCGCGGCCCGCCCGGTTGCGAGATTGCAATGGCCGTCATCGTGGCTGGAATTTTATGTCCGCTCGCCATGAAATTTCCCGTCTCGGTCCGCCGGCTGCCAGCTTCTTGCCGGCTGTTTGCATCTACGCCCCTGCCCTATGTATGCTGATTGCCGGATCAGGCAAATGGACAAATCAGCCCCAATACTGAATAGGGAGGAGCGACGATGGCGATCTTCGACGACGAACCCAAGAAGAAAGCCCGCCCGCATGAGATCGGACAGGATCTGTCGCTGCTTTCGGTCGGTGACCTGACCGAACGGATCAGCATCCTGCGCGAGGAGATTGCCCGGCTCGAAGCCGAGCTCCAGACCAAGGGCAGCACCAAATCGGCGGCCGAAGCCCTGTTTCGCCGCGGCTAGTTTTCGCGTTAGTTTCGGCGTTGAGCATCCGCCGCCGAAAAGCCCGAATGCGCCTGTCTTCAGACCCCGCCACCGAATCTCCAGACGGATCAAACAATGTTTGCAAGCTACAGGCCGATCCTCTCGCTGCTTCGCGGCACCGCTTTCCTGCTCGCGGCTTCGGGATTGCACGGCCTGTTGTTGCCGTTGCGCGGCCAGCTCGAAGGGTTTTCGACCGCATCGCTCGGCCTGATGGGCACGGCCTGGGCCGGTGGCTTCGTCACCGGCTGCTTCTTCGCACCGCGCCTGGTGCGCCGCGCCGGCCACGTCCGGGCGTTCGGCGCCTTTGCCGCTTCGGGCGCCATCGTGGCGTTGCTTACCGGCCTGATCATCGACGAATATGTCTGGATCCTGCTGCGCGCCTTCACCGGCTTCACCATGGCCGGAGCCTTCATGGTCATCGAAAGCTGGCTGAACGAGAAGGCCACCAACGAGAACCGCGGCACCGTCTTCGGCCTCTACATGATGGTCACCTATGCCTCGATCATGGGCGGCCAGATGATCGTTGCCGGCGGCGACGTCAGATCGGCATCGCTGTTCATGATCACCGGCATATTGTTCTGCCTGTCGCTGATCCCGACCGCGGTGTCGTCGGCTTCGTCTCCCAAGCCTTTGCAGGACGTCAAGCTCGACGTCAAAGGTCTCTACGCCAACTCGCCGGTGTCGGCGATCGCCTGCCTGTTGGTCGGCATCGCCAATGGCGCCTGGGGCACGCTTGGCGCCGTCTACGGCGCCCGTATCGGCATCTCCACCGCCCAGATCGCACTGATGATGAGCCTTGTCGTTATTGCCGGCGCGGCCATGCAGCTTCCGGCCGGACGCCTCTCCGACAAGACCGACCGCCGTTTCGTGCTGGCGGGCGCGGCTTTCGGCGCCGCACTGTTCGCCATCCTGATCTTCCTGTTCGAACCGCGTTCCGCCGTCCTCGTCATTGTCTTCGCCGCTGCCTACGGCGCCTTTGCCTACACGCTCTATTCGATCGCCGTGGCGCATGCCAACGACCACGCCCGATCGGAGGATTTCGTCAAGGTCTCGGGCGGCCTGCTGCTTCTGTATGGCTTCGGAACCATGATCGGGCCCTTGCTGGCTGCCGCCCTGATGGGCTGGCTCCGCCCCGAAGGCCTGTTCCTGGCCACCGCGCTGGCGCATCTCAGCCTCGCCGCCTACACGTTGCTGCGCATCAGCCGCCGCGCGCCGGTGCCGATCGAAGACCGCGATGCCTTCAAGACCCAGCCGGCCGATCGCTCGGTCACCCCTGAAGCACTGCGGCTCAGAAAAGCGGAAGCCGACGGTTGAGATTTGAAAAGCTTTGCCCCACAAGTATAGGCATGATCTTTTCTGACGCCTTCATGGCGATTGCCGACCCCAACCGGCGCTATCTTCTGGAAGAGCTCCGGCGTGGCCCGAAAACCGTCAACGAGCTGGCTTCGGGCCTTCCAGTCTCCCGCCCGGCCGTGTCCCAGCACTTGAAAGTGTTGCTGGACGCCGGTCTGGTTCAGGCCAGGGCCGAGGGCACGAGGCGCGTCTATACAGTCAGCAGTGCCGGCTTCCTCAAGCTCAATATTTGGCTTGATCAGTTCTGGGAAGCATAGGCCGAGATTCCAGCTCGCCTCCCTGGCTTTCAAGTGTCCGTTGCCAGCGCCTTGCCCAGCGCATCGAGCAGGAATCGGGTACCATGCTCGCGCGATGACGGTGTGTCGTGCCCATCGAGAAACGCGCCCTGCTCGGTGAGCACCAGACGCGTGCCCGTGCCTTCCGGGCGAAGCTCAATTGTCGCCAGCGAAACCGAGATTCTGACATCACCGAACAGCATGTCGTAGCTGTAGACGATGCGCTGGTTGGGCACGATGTCCTGATAGGTGGCGGTATAGGTGTGGATCGGCCCGTTCTTCGGCCCGCCGGCATTGACCTCCTGGCCGCCGACGCAAAAATCCATTTCGTGCCTGTGGGTCATCGGGTTGTCGGGGTCGGCGAACCAGCGCCGCTTGGCGGCCGGATCGCTGAGCGCGAAATAGACTTTCGCCGGCGCAACTGGATAGAGGCGCTCGAGGACGAAGGTGGAGTGGACGACGGATCGTTCGGCCATGGTCGGGTCCTCTTGGTCAGCTTGATGGTTTCTGCGCGACGAAGACGCCGTCGCGATAGGACGCGCCGAAATAGACTTCGACGGCGCGCAACCTGTCGCCATGGAACAGATGCAGTTCGGTGTTGCGGAAGGTCTTTCCGTCCGCCGTCTCGCAGCGATAGAGGACAAAGGCGGCGTCCTCGTCCTCGCATATCCGCTCGATGACGATCGAGCTGAAGGCCGGGCTGTCCGGCCAGCAGCGCTCGAAATAGGTCGCACGGTCGATGGCGTCGTCATAGGGGCTGGTGAAGGTGAAATCGTTGGCGAGCACCGCCGCGACGGCAGGCTTGTTATTCGCCTGGTAGGCGGAAAAATAGCCGCGGATCAACTCCGCTCTGCTTTTGCCGGGCATGGTCATTTCTCCTCTGCTTCAGGTCATTCGGTCTCGGCGAGAAAATCGCCGAGTCGGTCGAGCCGACGCTCCCATGTCAGCCGCCGTTCGTTGATCCAGTGTTCTGCGCTGCGCAGCGCCTGCGGCGCGATCTGGCAGGTGCGCACACGGCCGAGCTTTTCCGAGCGCACCAGCCCGCTTGCTTCGAGCACGTTGAGATGCTGGACGACGGCCGACAGCGACATCGCCAGCGGTTCGGCCAACTGGCTGACCGAGGCCGGCCCACGCGACAGCCGTTCGACCATGCTGCGCCTGGCCGGGTCTGCGAGCGCCTGGAACATCAGGTCGAACTGGGCGGGATCGTGCAGCATCGCGATCAGCCGTTATTGTAGGGAAAGAACTTGAAGTAGGGCTGCGCCTCCTCGACCACCCGGGCGAAGGACGGCCGCTTGAGCAGGCGGTCGTGGTAGTGTTTCACGGCCGGATAGCTGTCGCCGAATGGCTCGACCTTGTTGGCGTAGAACAGCGCCGGCGAGGCCGCGCAGTCGGCCATGGTGAAGGTAGGCCCGGCCGCCCAGAGTTTCGAGCGCATCTCCTCCTCGATGATCGCATAGGCGTTGCGCAGTTGCGCGCGCGCCTCATCGACCCCGAACGGATCGGTCTTGTCCTGCGGGCGCAACCTGTCGCCGACGATCTTCTGCATCGGCGCCTGCACGTAGAAATCGTAGAAACGGTCGGCCTGGCGGACCTGGAGGGCAAGGTCGGCCTCGGCCGGGATGAGCTCGACCGGCCCGGGATAATGCGCCGCCAGATATTCGATGACGATGGTCGATTCCAGCACCGTGCGGTTGCGTGCATCGTCACGCAGCGCCGGCATCTTGCCGGTCGGGGACACCTTCAGGAACGCTGCCCGCGACTGCTCATCGCCGAGGTCGACGATAACCGGCGTGAAGGGCGTATCGTTCTCGTAAAACGCTATCAGCGGTTTCCAGCAGAACGATGCCAGCGGATGGAAATGGAAGGTCAGGGACATTTTTTGCTCGTCTGTTTGCGGTTCGTCGATGCTGGAGCGGTGCCAGCCAGCGCCAACACTGAAGCATTTACTTAACTATTTCCGTGAGGCGAATGTGTCAAGGTTCCAGACTGCCTTCAGGGTTTGGTATGCGCCACGATGGCGGCGACGATCGTGCCCCAGTCGTCGGGATGCAGTTCGTGGCCACCGCCTTCGATGCGGACAAGCCGCCCGCCGGCAACAGCGTCGGCAAGGGCTGCGCCATGGTCGACCGGAAAGATCGGATCCGATGTCCCGTGAATGACGAGCAGCGGAACCTTGATCTCGCGCAGGCGTCCTTTCAGATCCTCGCCGCCCTTCAGCATGAAATGGTTAGTCGCGCTCAGGAAGCCGCCGGATCGGTCGTAGTCCTGTTGGACGAACGCGCGCATCGCCTTCTCGTCGAAGGGATGCGCGGTGCTGGCGATCGCACGCGCATCCTTGACGACGAAGCCGATCACCTGGTCGCGGTCCGACCAATCGACCTTGGCGCCATCGGCCGAGTGCTCCATATAGGCCTCGGTCGTCCCCGGCAGGTGCGATGTATCGATCCCCACCGGCGAACTGCTGATCACCGTCAGTGTGATGACACGCGAGGGATGTTTCAACACCAGTCGTTGCGCGATCATGCCGCCCATCGACATCCCGACCACATGCGCCTTGCCGATGCCGCAACCGTCGAGGACGCGCACCGCATCGTCCGCCATGTCGTCGAAGGTATACGGCGGCTCGCCCGGCGCATATTTGGTCGACAGGCCGGTATCGCGATTGTCGTAGCGGATCACGAAACGGCCCTCGCCGGCGAGTTTTTTGCAGAGCGCCTCCGGCCCCCACAGCATCGAGGCCATGGCGCCCATGATCAGCAGAACGGTTGGATCGACGGGATCCCCAAACGTCTGGGAGACGATTTCGGGTGCTGCTGCCCGTGTCATGGGACTCTCCTCGCATGGGCCAATCAAAGGCCAATCAAACTGATTGCGTTTTGCAATCGGTTGCACGATAATAAAACTGATACGCTAATGCAACTGGTTTTTGAGGAGAGTCGGATGAAAACCGAACACCGCTCGGGATGCCCTATCAATCTGTCGCTGGAAGTGTTCGGCGATCGCTGGAGCCTGATCATCCTGCGCGACATGATTTTTGGCGGCAAACGCCACTTTCGCGAACTGCTCAACGGCTCGATCGAGGGCATCGCTTCCAATATCCTGGCCGACCGGCTGAAGCGGCTGATGGAACTCGGCATGCTGACCAAGGCCGACGACCCCTCGCACAAGCAGAAGGCGATCTACAGCCTGACCGAGATGGCCATCACGCTGGTGCCGATCATGGCGCATCTCGGCGCTTGGGGCCGCGTCTGGCTGCCGGTGAGCGAGGAGCTTTCGATCCGGGCCGAGCTGCTGGAGAAAGGCGGACCGCCAATGTGGGAGCAGTTCATGGACGAGTTGCGCCACGACCATCTGGGCACGCCTGTCGCCACACCCGCGCGGCCTTCCGTCCGCGCTACATTGCAGGCCGGATATGAGGCGGTGGTCGCCCGCAAGGCGTCGAGCGGCATCGAGGCCCCCGCCGCTTGACCAACTTATTTCCCCATTATCAGGCCGGCTCTGCTATCAAGGGGCTGAAAAACATAATTTACGGGATTGGATAACGCTCTTGGTCGAGAACTCTAAGGATACTGCCCGCGCCCGGGCGGATATGCGTTTCAAGAAGCAGGAAGAGGCAGCCACGGTGCGGCAAAAGGCGATGGCGGAGTATGTCGCCGAGGCCGACGCCCGCCAGGCCAAGACCAACAAGCTCCGGGCATTGCGCCTTGCCAAGGAAGCGGAAGACCTCGCCAACGCCCCTGCCGTTCCGGTCAAGAAAGCGCCCCGAGCCAAGAAAAAATAGCGCGGCCTTCTTCATCGACGCCCGATCTGGATGCCGGCGGATCGTATCCGCCATGTGCCACGATCAGCAATGCCCGCCATTTCCGCTTTCCCACGCGAAGCAATTTCAACCGCAACCGGGATTTCGCATCCCGCATGTCAGGCGATGATTGACGCGTTTTGATCAGGAGACAGCCATGACCGCACTGACCCTCGAAAAAGCCAAGCACATCATCGACGCCGCCTTCGCCAAGGGCGCCGAGCTGAAGCTCAAGCCGCTCGGCGTTTCCGTGCTGGACGCCGGCGCGCATCTCGTCGCCTTCCAGCGTCAGGACGGAGCCTCGTTCCTGCGCCCGCAAATGTCGGCCGGCAAGGCCTATGGCGCGCTCGCCATCGGGATGGGCTCGCGCCGTGTCGAGGCTTTCGCCAAGGAGCGGCCGCATCTCGTCGCCGGCATTTCCGACGTCTCGGGTGGACGCGTGTTGCCAGTCGTCGGCGGCGTGCTGATCCGCGACAAGGCAGGCGCCGTCATCGGCGCCGTCGGAATTTCGGGAGATACGTCGGACAATGACGAAGCCGCCGCCATCGCCGGCATCGAAGCCGCCGGCTTCACTGCCGATCCGGGCTGAGGGGGAGCTTCGTCATCCCAGGGCGAAGCAGGAGCGAAGCTACGCGGCGCAGACCCCGGGATGACGACCAGAAAGAGCAGCCACGCCAATCGCGAACGGATGCGACCATCCAACGAAGGCGGCT
The DNA here is from genome assembly GCF_040320135.1 of Mesorhizobium sp. M0772. Classification (NCBI taxonomy): domain Bacteria; kingdom Pseudomonadati; phylum Pseudomonadota; class Alphaproteobacteria; order Hyphomicrobiales; family Phyllobacteriaceae; genus Mesorhizobium; species Mesorhizobium sp. M0772. The sequence continues at coordinate 45,914 of NZ_JAMYPB010000042.1, forward strand.
AGTTCAAATTTATGTCTCTACTCGCCGACCGCATCGACACCGAAAACCCGGCCAGCACATCGAACAGGGCGATCACCATCAGCGTGAAGAAGACGGAGTGCGCCGCGCCCTTCACCAGCAGGAACTCGACCAGGAACGCCACGAAGACCAGCGTCGACAACAGATGGTCCATGATCGAGGCGTTCGTGGTGCGCACCGACTTCACCATTTCGAGGAACAGGAAGATCAGCCCGATCACCACCATCAGGTCGCCGAGCGTCATCGAGAACACCCCGCCCGACATCATGCTGAACGAGAAGATCTCGGTCGCCCACGGATCGTCGCCGCTGCCGAATATTCCGAGGAGTCCGAGATTGTAGGCCACGAAGGGCACGATCAGCAGCGGGATGGCACCGAACATCAGGCGTCTCCTCTAGCAATTCCAGGAAAGCGGTTTCCCAAGGAATTGCCTAAACAATGGGGGCACCTTCTGTAGAATGCCCCGCAGGCACGCCGTCAAGATTTTTCGCTAGCGCCCGCAAACACGGAAAAAGACCGCGCGAAACAACCCTGTCAGCCACAGTTGCCCCGGCTGACCACCGACACGCCGGGATTCAGCGCTTGAACTGGCCTGTCCGCACGGCGGCGCCGATAGCGTTGAGGATGAAAAGGCCGGCGGTCATCGAGGTGATCTCGTTGACGTCGCGCGCCGGCGCGATCTCGACGATGTCGATGCCGACGACACGTCCCTTGGCGAACAGCCCCTTGATCAGTTCGATCGTCTGCCGGTAGCTGATGCCGCCAGGCGCCGGGCCTTCGACCGCCGGCATGACAGCGGGATCGAGACCGTCGGCATCGATGGTCAGGTAATAGCGGCCACGGTCCGGGATGCGCTTGAGCAGCGCCGCCGTACCGATATCCTGCCATTCATTGGCGGTGACGATGTTGGAGCCGTAGGCGCGGGCCGCCTCGACCTCCTCGAGCCGGGCGCTGCCCTGGCCGCGGATGCCGAGCTGGAAAATCCCGGCTATATGCGCCATCTCCGAAGCGCGGCGGATGGGGCTGGAATAGCCTTCCCTGACCCCGTTGACATTGTCGCGCCAGTCGAGATGGGCATCGATCTGAACCAGGGTGATCGGCCCTTCGCCGTCAAGCGCCCGCAGGATCGGGATCGGAATGCCGTGATCGCCGCCAATGGTGATCGGCAAGGCGCCGGCGACGCGGATCTTTCGGATCGCCGCTTCGGCCAACCTGTAGTGGCCGCCGGCGGCATCGCCGGGGACATCGCCGACATCGACCACCTTGACGTCCTGCCCGTCAAACAGGGTTCCGCCAATGTCGAAATCATAGCGGTCGAGCCCGAGGCTGATGCGCTGCGAGGCGCGCCGCACCGCCGTCGGCGCGTTGGTCTGGTCGTTGACCAACTCGTCGATCGTGTAGGGACTGCCGTAAGGCATGCCGATGATGGCGACATCCGCCTTCAGCGCATCGAGGTCCTCGACCAGCGGGAAGTTCATGAAGGTCTGGAAGATATCGCGCGGTGCTGTGGTGAGCTTGGTCATGCGGTCCCTCTGAAGCCGGCCGATCATCGCGCGGAAGCGCCGCGACAAGGCATCACTCAATACAGCACCGCCGCCGCAGCTTGTATCGCCACGGACGCCCGGTCTTTGGCATAGTTGGCGGCGCGACGCGCACCAAACGCAAAAAAACCGGCCAATGGCCGGTTCTTTTGGCATTCAAACCCTTCGAAAGCTGGTCTCAGCTTTCCTTGGGCGTCAGCACCTGGCGACCGCGATACATGCCGGTCTTCAGGTCGATATGGTGCGGGCGGCGCATTTCGCCGGAATTCTTGTCCTCGACATAGGTCGGGGCCTTGAGAGCGTCGGCCGAGCGGCGCATGCCGCGCTTGGACGGAGAGGTTTTTCGTTTCGGAACGGCCATGGATATGCTCCACTACATGGTCAAAATGCCCCGATAGCCCTCGTGAAAGGGCCGCGTCAGGGCCATAATCTGAGAAAGTCGGGTGCCTATACACGCCCTGCGCCGTTTTGGCCAGCACCGTGGCGATTTTTTTTGAGCCGGCAGCGGTTCGACCTAATCAAGACAACCGACATACGCGCCCGAACGGCCGGCGCGGCGTTCGATCAGCGACGCCAGCCGCCGCAGACCCGGACCGGGCTTGGCCGGATTGCGGGCGATCGGATTGGGCAACGAGACGGCGAGCAAAGCCGCCTGCCGCCGCGACAGCTGCTTGGCCGAAACGCCGAAATGATGCTGGGCCGCCGCCTCGATGCCGTAAACGCCCGGCCCCCATTCGGCGATGTTGAGGTAGATCTCCATGATCCGCCGTTTCGACATCACCGCGTCGAAATAGACGGCCAGCGGCAGTTCGACCACCTTGCGCACCGAGCCCAGCGGCCGCGACCACAGGAAAAGGTTCTTCACCGTCTGCATGGTGATTGTCGAGGCGCCGCGCGGCGCCACGCCGGCCAGCGCATCGTCGACGACGCCGCGCAATTCGCCAAGATCGATGCCGCGATGGAAGCAGAACTGACCGTCCTCCGACATGATCACCGAATTGGCCAGCACCGGCGACACATCGTCGATCGACACCCAGCGCCGGTCGTAGCCGGAAAATGTCGCGAGGTCTTTGACCATCAAGGTCGATATCGGATGCACGAAGGACGGCAGATAGAGGAAGGTCAGCCCAACGGGTATCGCCGCCAACACGGCGGCGACGACCAGGCAACGCCGTGCCAGGCGCTTCAGACCGGCGCGGTTCACGCGCCTCGGTCGCGCCATCTCAAACCCTTCGGTTTCATGATCGACGATCGGTTCCGTCAAGCCGCCCCACCCGCGCCATTCTCCCGCCTCCGGCATAATGGCGCGAGGCTTCTTGCGCAACGTCTGAGTGTCGGCTACCGCTCCCGGCCATGACGAAAGACGAGCAATTGGCCTTTGAGGCCGCACTTCTGGGGCGGGCGGCGGCGATCGAGGCCGGGCTCAGGCTGCTGCTCGACGGCCGCACGCTTGCCGGCGAGATCGCCCGGCCGGAGCGTCTGATGGCGGCCATGCGCCATGGCGTGCTGAACGGCGGCAAGCGGCTGCGCCCCTTCCTGGTCATGGAAAGTGCCGCCCTTTTCGGCGCCGATGGCGAGGCGTCGCTTCGCGTGGCGACAGCGCTCGAATGCGTGCATTGCTATTCGCTGATCCATGACGATCTGCCTGCCATGGACGACGACGATCTGCGCCGCGGCCAGCCGACCGTGCACAAGGCCTTCGATGAAGCCACCGCCATACTTGCCGGCGATGCGCTTCTGACGCTTGCCTTCGATGTCCTCGCCGATGAGGCGACGGCGCTGCCGGAGGAGCGCAGGGCGGCACTGGTGCTGGCGCTGGCGCGCGCGGCCGGCACTGGGGGCATGGTCGGCGGGCAGACGCTCGATCTCGAAGCCGAGCGCAACAGGCCGGACGAAGCCGGCATTATCCGGCTGCAGGCGATGAAAACCGGCGCGCTGATCCGCTTCGCCTGCGAAGCCGGCGCGATCATTGCCGGCGCCGCACCGCAGGACCGCGACCGGCTGGCCGAATTCGGCTCGGCGGTCGGGCTTGCCTTCCAGCTTGCCGACGACCTGCTCGACCTGACCGCCGATGCCAGCCAGATGGGCAAGGCGACCGGCAAGGACGCAGCCGCCGGCAAGGCGACGCTGGTCGCGCTGCATGGCGCGAACTGGGCGCGCAGCCAGCTCCATGGGCTGGTCAAGCAGGCCCATGAATTGCTTGAGCCTTACGGTGAACAGGCAGCCTTGCTGAAGGCAGCGGCAAGCTTCGTGGCAGTCCGCAACAACTGAGGTTTGGGCAATCGGATGCCGAACCGTTTTCGGAATTTGTCGGCCTTGCGCTGCCTTGCTTGGTGTCTCTCAAATGCCCCAAAGCAACTGGGCGCGCTATCTGACCTTGACGACGACCTTGCCCTTGGCGCGTCCTGTTTCGACGTAAGCCAGCGCCTCATTGGTCACTTCAAAAGGAAAGACCCTGTCGACGACCGGGCGAATCGCCCCATCTTCGATGAGGGACGTGATTTTGCTCAGCTGCTCACCTTGCGCCGACATGAACAGGAACGAAAATCCCACGCCCCGGCGCTTGGCTTTGGTCCTGATACCACGGCTCAGCAGCCGCAGCAGCAGACTTAGCACCACGTTCAGTCCCTGTTTCCAGGCAAATTCGGGATCCGGAGGACCGGAAATCGAGATGAGCTTCCCACCCGGTTTCAGCACAGTCAGGGATTTCTCAAGCGTCTTGGCGTCCTGGCTGTTCAGGACGACGTCGTAGCCCGACAGGATTTTCTCGAAGTCGTCCTTCCTGTAGTCGACGACGACATCGGCGCCGAGATCCCTGACCAGATCGTTGCTTGCCGCGCCCGCTGTTGTCGCAACGATCGCGCCGAGGTGCTTTGCCAACTGGATGGCGAATGTCCCCACGCCGCCGGAGCCAGCCTGGATGAAGATCTTCTGGCCTGTCTTCAGACCCGCCCTCTCGATGAGAGCCTGCCAGGCGGTCAGACCGACCAGCGGGATCGAGGCCGCCTCTTCCATGCTGAGGTTCGCCGGCTTCAGCGCCACGTCGGCTTCATCGATTGCGATGAATTCGGCGAATGTCCCGATCCGGCCGTCGCGCGGCCGCGCATAGACGGCGTCGCCGGGTTTGAATTTGCGGACTTTCGAGCCCACCCTGACAACCCTCCCGGCAACGTCGTGACCGAGGATGAAGGGCCGGCGATAGGGAAGGACGAATTTGAATTCGCCGGTCCTGATTTTGGAATCCAGCAGGTTCACCCCGGCGGCATGGACCTCGACCAGGACGTCATTGTCCAGCAGCTCCGGCTCCGGCATCTCGGCCAGCCGCAAAATGCCTTTCTTGCTATATTTATCGACAACGAATGCCTTCATGGCAGTGACTTTCTGAGAGTGTCCGTTGGTGTGCCGTTTGTGTGTGAAATTCTCCGTCCCACCGTTGTTCAGACCGGCAGGCGGAACTGCTTGCGCAAGGTCTTGTCGAACATCCCCGCGGGGGCGAAGCGGCGCAGCAGGCTGACCTGGCGCGCTGCCTTCCCTGCGGTATAGCGCCGTCGCGGACGGGCGTCGGTCGCTGCCTTGACGACCACATCCGCCACCACTTCCGGCCGATCGGCTTTGGGCATCACATCGGCAAGCAGCGCCTTGAGACCGGCGCGCGCCTGATCGTAGTCCTTCAACAGGGAATCCGGCTCGATGCCGTTCTGGTCGAAGACGGTGCGCACGAATGCCGGCTCGATGACCGAGACGCGAATGTTGAAGGCGCGAACCTCATGATCGAGCGATTCCGAATAGCCCTCCAGCGCGTGCTTGACCGCCGAGTAGTGCGCTGAGTATGGCGCGGGCACCAATCCTAGAATCGAGCCGATGTTGACGATGCGCCCTTGGCCGCGGCGCCGCATCGACGGCAACACCGCATTGGTCATGCGCATGACGCCGAACAGATTGACGTCGAACAGAGCCTGCACCTGTGCGACCGAAGATTCCTCGGCGCCGCCAAGCAGGCCGACACCGGCATTGTTGACCAAGAGGTCGATGCGGCCGGTCTGGGCCAGCACGGTTGAAACCAGGGCGCTGACCGACTCTCCGTCGGTCACGTCGCAGGTCAGCATGGACACCTGCGCCGGGCCGTTGCCAGCCTTGCTGCGGCTTGTCCCGAAGACGGTATACCCCGCCCGCGCCAAGGCCTCGGCACTTGCGCGGCCGATGCCCGAGGAGGCTCCGGTCACGACTGCGGTTCTTCCCGAAAGGGTACTCATTTGATACTCCACAGACATGAGGGCTAGCTTTTTGCCGTTGATTGAATTATGATCGTAATATCATATTACACCCATAATGCAATAGCAGAAAGGAAGAGCGCCATGCGCTACGAAAAGGGCCGAAAGGACGCCTCCCGCGATCGCATCGTGGAGGTCGCAGCCCAGCGTTTTCGCGGTGACGGCATCGCCGCGTCCGGATTGGCAGCGATCATGGGCGACGCCGGACTGACGAACGGAGCCTTCTATCCGCATTTCCAGTCCAAGGCGGAGCTCGTGCGTGAAAGCCTCGTAGCGGCACTGGAGAGCCAGTCGCAGCAACTGCAGGAGGTATTGACCACCGGTGGCCCGGAGATGGGCATAGCGGCGTATTTGTCAGCTGAGCACCGGGACAACCCGGGAGCCGGCTGCGCGTCGGCCGCCCTGTTGCCGGAACTCGCGCGTCAGCCGCTCGAAACGCGACAAGTCTATACCGAACGCTTGCTGGTTCTGGTGCGCCAGTTGTCTGCAGCGCTTCCGCAGGCCAGGGATCCGGAAGGCGTTGCCCTGGGCGTCTTTGCGACCCTCATAGGCACACTTCAGCTGGCCCGCGCGGCAGCGGGGACGGATTTGTCGGATCGCATCCTTGCGGCAGGAGCAGACGCCGCGCGCAGCCTGATCCAGCCACGTGACGGCGAGAAGGCATCCTAGAGGTCGGTGGCGGCAGCGGCAAAGGACCCTGACATCGTCCTGCGGGTCGCACACAGGAAGGGCCGGCTTTTGAGGCGGGCCGAACCGGTATTTCGCTCCGATTCAATCGGGTCTAACGCAGATGCCTGAGCTTGTCGGGATTGCGCATGACATAGACGGCCGCGATCTTCCCGTCCTCGATGTCAAGCGCGGTCGTCTGCAGTTCGCCATCGGCCTCCCGCGTGACGAACCCCGGCAGTCCGTTGACGAAGCCGATGCGCACCAGCGTCGAGCGATTGTCGCGCAGCCAGGCCGCGACTTGCGCGTATTGCTTCATGACGGCGTCGAAGCCCAGCACCGGCGCCAAAGCCGCCGGACGCTTGCCGCCGCCATCGGCATGAGCGCTGACATCTTCCGTCAGCAGCGCGCCGAGCGCCTGCATGTCGCCGCTGCGCGATGCCGCGAAAAAAGCTTCGGCGATCTCCAGGCCACGCTGCTTCTCCACCTTGAAGCGGGGCCGCGCCTGGCGGACATGGCCCCGTGCGCGAGCGGCAAGCTGGCGGCAGGCGGCTGAATCGCGCTCGATGGCGGTCGCGACCTCCTCGAATTCCAGCCCGAACACATCGTGCAGGAGAAAGGCCGCCCGCTCGAGCGGCGAAAGCCGCTCCAGCGCCAACATCAGCGGCAAGGTGACATCTTCAAGATCGTCCTCTTCGACGATCGGCTCGGGCAGCCAAGGGCCGATATAGGTCTCGCGCTGGCGCCGCGTGGATTTGAGCTGGTCAAGGCAAAGCCGCGTCACCGTGCGGCGCAGGAACGCTTCTGGCTCGCGAACCTGCGAGCGGTCGGTCCCCATCCAGCGGATGAAGGCATCCTGCACGACATCCTCGGCGTCGCTCACCGAGCCCAGCATGCGATAGGCGACCCGCATCAGCTTCGGACGCAGCGGGCCGAAGCCCGCTGCCGCGTCGTCGGGTGCCGTCGCCGTCATCAGGCCGCCTTGGCGCTGGCGCGTATCGTTGCTGCGTCGGTGTAGAGCCCGAAGCCAACGGCGATGCGGTTCCAGCCATTGATGATGTTTATCAAAACGGTGAGCTTCACCTGCTCCTCCTCGGTGAAATGCGCCTTAAGATCATCATAGGCGCTTTCGCGGTCCTGTCCTTCCGAGAGGCGCGTCAGCGCATCGGTCCAGCCGAGCGCGGCACGCTCGCGGTCGCTGTAGCAGGGCGCTTCGCGCCAGGCCGGCAGCAGATAGATGCGCTGCTCGGTCTCGCCATTCTCGCGCGCTTCGGTGGCATGCAGATTGATGCAGTTGGCGCAGCCATTGATCTGCGACGCCCGAAGCTTCACCAGCTCGTTGAGGCTGTGCTCGAGCCCGGCGGCGACAGAGAGTTCGGTCGATGCGCGCTGCCACTGCTTGATCAGCGCAGGGGCGGCGGCGAAGAGGTCAATTTTGGCGGTCATGATTGCAGTCCTTGTGTTGGGTACGACATCATGACGAGACAAGACCGGCCGGTGTGACATTCAGGCTGGATTTTTTCGAAGGTGCTTTCCCGGCGTGTTCAATTGTCTTTGATCAGCACGATCTTCGCCGGATCGAAATCGATCCCGACCATCGTCCCTTCCGCCACGGCGGGTGTGACATCAGGCGATGTCGCGAACAGTTCGACCGCCGGATCGCTGATCGCGATTCGGTACTCCATGTGGTCGCCGAGATACGAGCTCTTGACCACCTGGCCCTTCATGGTGCCCGCTGGCTGGCCGGGCAAGATTCGCACCGCATTCGGGCGCACAGCGAGCATCGCCGGTCCCGGAGCGTTACCGCGACCCGGCATGTCGAGCAGCAAGGGTCCGACCTTGACCCTGGCACTGGTCGCATTGCTGGAAAGCACCTCGACATCGAGCAGATTGGCGTCGCCCATGAAGTCGGCGATGAAACGGTTGGTCGGCTCGTTGTAGAGGTCGCGCGGCGTACCGTCCTGGGCGACGCGAGCGGCGTTCATGACGATGATGCGGTCGGAGACGGCGAGCGCCTCTTCCTGGTCATGCGTGACATAGACCATGGTCAGCGCCAGATCTTGCTGCAGGCTGCGGATTTCGTCGCGCACCCGCCGGCGCAGCTTGGCGTCGAGGTTGGACAGCGGCTCGTCGAACAGCAGCACCTTCGGCTCCAGTACGATGGCTCGCGCCACCGCGACGCGCTGCTGCTGGCCGCCGGACAATTCGCTCGGCTGGCGCTTCTCGTAGCCGGACAGGCCGACAAGCGACAGCTTTTCGGCGGCGCGCTCGGCTGCCTGCGCCTTGCCAAGCCCCATAGCCCGCAAGCCGTAGCTGACATTCTCCATCACGTTCATGTGCGGGAACAGCGCATAGGACTGGAACACCATGGAGACATCTCGCTCGGCGGCGGACAGCAAGGTGACGTCCTTGTCGTCGATCAGGATGCGCCCGGTGCTGGTCTGTTCCAGCCCGGCGATCAGCCTGAGCGTCGTCGTCTTGCCGCAACCCGAGGGCCCGAGCAGCGTCACCAGGCTGGCCGGCGCGATGTCGAAGCTGACATTGTCGACGGCGATCACCGCGCCGTATTTCTTGGTGACGCCCTCGAACCGCACGGCCGGCCTGTCCGTGACAACCGGGACAGCATTCTTCGCCGTCTGATCCACGCCGCTTCTCCCCATCAGATTGCTGCCACCACGGCTTCCGCCCCAGGCCGGCGCCGGCCGAGCCGGCGTTCGCCGACCAGCAGCTGGATGCCGATGAGGATGACCATCATGACAACGATCATCACCGCCGAATAGACAATCGCGATGCCGTATTCGCCGACATCTGCGCGCCCGACAATGTAGACCGTGGCGAGATTGAACCGGCCGCTCGCCAGGAAGATGACGGCGCTGACCGCCGTCACCGCGCGCACGAAACTGTAGATCATCGCGGTCACGATCGCCGGCTTCAGGATCGGCAGGATCACCCGCAGCAAGGTAGCAAAAGACCGCGCCCCAAGCGTCAGCGATGCCTCGTCCAGGCTCTTGTCGATCTGGCCCAGATTGGCGAGCCCGGCACGGATCGCCACCGGCATGTTGCGGAAGATGAAGGAGATGACGATGATCAGCCCGGTGCCGGTCAATTGCACCGGCGGCACGTTGAAGGCAAGGATATAGCTGACGCCGATCACCGTGCCGGGAATGGCAAAGCTCATCATGGCCAGGAATTCGAACATGGTGCGCCCGGCGAAACGCTGCCGGTCGAGCAGATAGGCCGTCAGGATGCCGAGCGCCGCGGTGAACGGCATGGCCACCAGCGCCAGGCCGATGGTCATCAGCAGCGACGGCCAGGCCGAGCCGCTGAAAAACCAGCCATTGACGCCTTTCTCGATCGAAAAGGCGGTGAGGAAATATTCGAGCGTCGGCGTGTTGTCGCGCCCGATCGATTGCACGAAACCGCCGCCCAGGATGATGCCGTAGACCACGATGGTCAGAACCAGCCACGGAACGACGGCGGCGTAGCAGCCGATCCGCAAGGCCTTGGGCAGCGTCGCCGGTACGCCGCCATCGCCCTTGCCTGCGACGGTGACGTAGCTGCGGCTGCCGATCCAGCGACGCTGGATGACGAAGGCTGCCAGCGTGAACATCAACAGCACGATCGCCAGCACCGCCGCGCGGCCCTGGTCGTGCGCCGCACCGACCACTGCAAAGAAGATGTCGGTCGACAGCACGTTGAAGTTTCCGCCCAGCACCAGCGGATTGGCGAAATCGGCCATGCTCTCGATAAACGAAATCAGGAAGGCGCTGGCCAGCCCCGGCCGGATCAACGGCCAGGTGACGGTGCGAAACGTGCGCCAGCGGCTGGCGCGCAGGGTTTGTGATGCTTCCTCCATGCTTGGGCTGACCCCTTGCAGCACGCCGACCAGAACCAGGAACGCGATCGGCGTGAAGGCCAGCACCTGCGCGATGGTGATGCCGGCCATGCCATAGATCCAGCGGCTGCGCGGAATGCCGAGATGCACCGACATGAGGTTGGTGACGATGCCGGCGCGGCCGAACAGCAGGATCAGCGCCAGGCCGATGACGAAGGGCGGCGTGATGATCGGCAGGATGGACAGGCCGCGCAGCAGCCATTTGGCCGGCAGCTTGGTGCGAAGCGCAATCAGCGCCAGAGCCAGCCCAAGCGCCGTGCAGAAAAAGCCGACGAGGACTGCGATCGCCACCGTGTTCCACGCCACGCCGCAGGAGCCCTCGCCATAGAGGCAGCGCAGGCTCCATATGTTGGCGCTGAAGATCTTTTCGACGAACAGCGCCGGCACGACATTGCCGTCATTGTCCTTGATGGCCGAGGTGAGGATCGACAGCAGCGGATAGGCGACGAACAGGATCAGCGAAGCAATCACGATTGAGAGCGAGCCGACGACGAAACGGTCGCCCTTGCACCATCCCCGCGCGGCGAGCGCCTCGGCGATGAACATCAGCATCGCCACGGCATAGAGCGCCGCGCCCCAGCCAAGCCCCGGCTGCATCGGTCCCGGCGTGCCGGCGATCCGGGTAAGCAAGCCAAATCCCCAGCCCGAATGGATGATGGAAAAGCCTTCGATGGCCAGCCACAGCAGGCCCGCCGCGCCTGCAACCGCAAGGCTCTTGGGGTTATTGCGCGCCACCAGCCTGCTCGCCAGCAGAAGCGGCAGGACAAGCGGCAACAGCCAGGGCCGGCCACCGAGCGCCAGGATGATGGCCGGTGTCGCATCCGCCGGCTGTGCCAGCCAGTCGAACGACAGGAAGCCGCCTTCGACCTTGTACCAAGGCAAGAGCACGAAGCTCGCCCACGCGGCCATTACCCAGGCGAGCGCGCTGCGTCCAGGAGCGGAACTGACCATGGAACCGGCCGCGGCCATTCAATGTCTTTCTGTTGCCAAAGGATGGTGCGCCCGCGGCCCCCCCAGGGCCCCCCCGGTCAAAATGTATAATGCAGTGGTGTTTAAAAAAAA